>CAOOJO010000001.1 GCA_948496895.1 uncultured Acetatifactor sp.
ACTATGCTCACTGTCTTAGGCATCTTAGCTCTCCGTCAGATGCACGGATTCCCGGAACCCGTACACTCTGTATTCTTCTCTGTAGTCGCTCAGTTCCTTCTCATAGACCATATTTCCGAAGGCCTTGTCCACAAGCCCCCCGAGCTTTCCCCCCATTTTGCCAAGCAGCCACAGCGCCGGATGGAAGACCCCGGTGAGGCGCATCCGCTTCCCATGCTCCGCCGCGATAGCCGCCACCATATCCGCCGTGCGCACATACTCCGCGTTCTGGGGATAGAAAATCCCCCGCTCCCCATTCTCCACCATCAGCTCCACGAACCTGCACAGGTTCCCGATGTAGAGCATGCTCCGCCGGTTCTCCTCCTTTGGAAAAAAGGGGAGCTTCACCGCCAGCTTTGCCAGAAGCGGATAATTCCCCTTTGAACCCTTCCCATATATCATTGGCGGCCGCAGAATCACCACCCGGAAGCTGTCGCTGTCCAGTCGCTTCAGGCCCTCCTCCGCCCGCACCTTGCTGTCCCCATAGAAGTTAGCCGGAGCTAACGGCGTGTCCCGGCCAATCACCCTTCGCTTCCCGATTCCGGCGCTGTCCCCATATACGATGATGCTGCTCATGAAGATGAACTGCCCCACGCCCTCCGCCTTTGCCTTCCTGGCGCATTCCACGGCCAAATCGCAGTTCACCTTATAGTACAGCGCCTTCGTCTCCTCCGAGACCTTCCCCACATCCGCATGGGCCAGCCCCGCCACATGGAACACGCTGTCATATCCACGAAAGTCATGCCCCCGCCAGGCCTCGCCCCGCATGCCCAGGGTCTGTGTGACGATGGAATCGGAACGCTCTGCTATCCAGCTCTCGAAGGCAGTGCCGATGTAGCTCCCCGCCCCGGTAATCAAGACTCTCTTCATCTCGGCTCCTCCCTGACAACGCAGCCCTCGTCCCGGCCCTCTGCCCCTCTCCGGCCACCGTGAGCCGTGTCCCTGTCCGCAACCTCACTGTCCCCACGGCCTCTCCTGCCTGCAGGTGCCCGGCCGCTCGCGCTACAGCTTCCGTCCTTCACCCCTCATCGCCCTCCGCGTGATAAGTGCCCACGATTTCCCGAATCTCCCTCCGGATATCCGCGGACTCGCTTCTGGCGGCGGCTATCAGCTTCTCCAGCTGCCTCTCGAAAATCTCCTCATTGAAATAAGTCGGTTTTTCGATGAAAATCATCTTGTTCGCCGTCTTCTCCAGGCTCTCCTGCTGTATCAGCAGCTCCTCATACATCTTCTCCCCGGGCCGCAGCCCCGTGAACTTGATTTCGATATCCTCCCCCGGTCTGTATCCCGAGAGCTT
Source organism: uncultured Acetatifactor sp. (assembly GCA_948496895.1). Lineage (GTDB taxonomy): Bacteria > Bacillota > Clostridia > Lachnospirales > Lachnospiraceae > Acetatifactor. The sequence goes on from CAOOJO010000001.1 coordinate 1,337, forward strand.
AATCAGGTTCACCGCCAGATCCAGAATCTTCACCGGCTCCCCCATGTCCAGGACGAATATCTCCCCGCCCCTGGCATAGGCCCCCGCCTGCAGCACCAAAGACACCGCCTCGGGAATGGTCATGAAATAGCGGATGATCTCCGGATCCGTCACCGTCACCGGGCCGCCCTCCGCGATCTGCTGCTTGAACAGGGGAATCACGCTGCCATTGCTCCCCAGCACATTTCCGAACCGCACCGCCACGAAATTCGTCCTGGACCGCTGGTTCATCATCTGGATGATCATCTCGCAGATGCGCTTGGAGGCCCCCATCACATTGGTGGGATTCACCGCCTTGTCCGTGGAAATCAGCACGAATTTGTCCACGCCGTACCTGTCCGCCGCCGTGGCGATCCGCTGTGTCCCCATCACATTGTTCTTGATGGCCTCATTGGGGCTGTCCTCCATCAGGGGCACATGCTTGTGGGCCGCCGCATGGTACACGATTTCAGGCCGGTATGTCTCAAATATCGAATTGACGCGATTGGTATTCCGCACAGACCCAATCAACATCACCAGGTTCAGCTCCGGGTATCTGCGCGTCAGCTCCTGCTGTATGTCATAGGCGTTGTTCTCATAGATGTCCAGGATGACGAGCTGCCTGGGATTGTGGGACGCTATCTGCCTGCACAGCTCGCCGCCGATGGAGCCGCCCCCGCCCGTGACCAGCACTACCCGGCCGTTTACATACTCAAGGACTTCCTCCGAATTGATTTCGATAGGCTCCCGCCCCAGAAGGTCTTCAATCTCCACCTCCTTCAGGGCGGATACGGACACGTCCCCGTTAATCAGCTGGTAAGTTCCGGGCACCGTCCGCAGCTTGCACCCGGATTCCTTACAGATGTCCAGAATCTCCTTCTTGGTCTGGGTGTTGGCCGAGGGGATGGCGAAGATAATCTCATCAATCCCGTACTGGGCCACCGCGTCCAGAATACAGTCCCTGCCCCCCACGATGGGAACGCCCCGCATCAGCTTCCCGTGGCAGCCGGGCTGGTCGTCGATGATGCACCTGGCGCACAGGTTCAGATACTGGCTGTTCTCCAGCTCCTTGAGGATCATGTTGCAGGCCGCCCCGGCCCCGATGATCATGGTGCTGACCTTCTGCTTGCGCTCCACCATGCTGGCCCGCTTATTGTTGATAATCCGCAGGATACGATATCCGAAACGGATGCAGCAGGTGGCCGTGGTGAGCATAAAGCAGTACAGCACATAATAGCTCCTGGGCATCCGGTTCCCCGTGGCGGTGCAGAAGATGAACTGGGCCAGGGAGGCGCATACGGAAGCCATGATGATGTTGATCAGCTCATTGGCGCTGGCATAGCGCCACACGCTCTTATAAAGCTTCCAGATGACGAAGAAGGACAATGTCATCAGCACATTGGGCACCATGATGTTCTCATAGCTTTGGAGGAACACCGGGTCTATGCTGTGAAAGCTGAATTCGTACCGGATGTACAGTGCCCCGAAGGACGTCACCACGATGCACATGATATCCATCAGCACCAGCGCTATGATTCGGTTCAGCGGAATCTTCGAGAACTTCCGGATTTCCATTGCGCACCCCTCTCCTGTACCTTACTTATCAATGCTTCTTCTCTTCCAGCGTGCCTGTTCCGCCCTCCACCACGCCCTCCTGCCTGACGACAGAAGTCACTGTCCTGACCAGGCATCTTACGTCCATGGCAAAGCCCATTTTTTCCACATATTCCCCGTCCAGCTTCGCCTTCACGGGAATGGGCAGCTCGTCCCGCCCGTTGACCTGGGCCCAGCCGGTGAGGCCGGGGAGCACGTCGTTGGCCCCGTATTTATCCCGCTCCGCAATCAGGTCGAACTGGTTCCACAGCGCGGGCCTGGGGCCTACGATGGCCATGTCCCCCTTCAGGATATTGATGATCTGGGGCAGCTCGTCCAGGCTGCTCTTTCGCAGGAACCTCCCCACCCTGGTAATATACTGCTCAGGATTCTCCAGGAGATGCGTGGGAATGTCCTTCGGCGTGTCGATGCGCATGGTGCGGAATTTCAGGATATGGAAATGCGTCTTGTGGATGCCCACCCGCTTCTGCCGAAAGAGCACAGGCCCTCTGGAATCCAGCTTGATGGCTGCCACCAGTATCAGAAATACCGGTGACAGCACTATCATGCCGAGCAAGGCCAGGATTCTGTCCACAACTTTTTTCACAGCAATGTACATTCGTCTACCTCACACGTTTCGGTTCAGGCAGGTCTTCCGTCTGTTTCCAAATCTTACATCAAATCCGGCGACCAGCCGATATCGGTATCTCCGCCGGGCGTAGGCGTGTCCTCCGGAGGCTCCGGCGTGGGTTCCGGCGTAGGCTGAGGGGTCTGGGCAGGCGGCTGTGGATTCTGCGCGGGAGGCTCAGGCGTAGGCTCCGGTGTAGGCTGGGGCGTGGGCTGAGGCGTAGGCTTTGGCGTCTGCGTGGGGGGCTTTGGCGTGGCCGTAGGGGTCGGTGTGGCTGTAGGCGCGATTGCCCCGTTTTCGTCATACGTCACAGTTGTAGTCTTGTAATCAAAATTCTCCCGGTTCGTCCACATGTCTGAGGCTGCTCCCGATCCCCCGGTGTACTCGGATTTCTTGTACTCTCCCACAATGACTCCCGCGGAATAGGTTCCCTGCTCCCACTGGATATGCCCGCTCTCACTGTCGAACAGCCATGTCTCAAACGCTCCCTCATACTTTCCGTTTGCCACACTGGCCTGCAGCAGCCAGGTGGTGCTTCCTGTCTGCTTAAGCACCAGTACACTGCCCTCCGCGCCCGGATAGAACACATTGGCATAGGGCTTCCCTTCAATGTCCAGTCCAAGCTGCAGGACAAGCAGCGTATCCCCGCCCTTCTGCAGGGAATAGCTTCTGCTGCCCTCATAGATTCCCTGGCACATGGTTTCCAGCCATTCTTCCCCGCTTATCATGTGGATGCCCTCACCCACATATTCCGGAATCTCCAGATTCTGGCGCAGAGTGGTCATGACCTCCAGCATGGCGGCCTCCTCCTCCGCGGTCAGCTGGCCTGACTGATACTGCAGCGCCTCCGTCTCCACCGGTTCCGGTTCTGCCTCCGGCTCGGGTGTCGGTGTCGGTTCCATCAGCTCGCTCACATCCACCGGCTCCACCGGAGCGATGACGCTCTCGCTGGGTTCCCCGCCCATCTCAGTGCCGTCCCCGCATCCCGCCAGTATGGCCAGCGGCAAAATGCAGGCACCTATTGTGTATTTCCATCTCTTTATCATAATATCCTCCCCATTCTGAGTCCTGTATATGCTTCCACGTATTACCGGCAGTTACTGCGCATCCGCGTCGCTGATCAGCTTCTGAAGAAATACATAAGCTTCCGATCCCTGTTCATAGGTGCCATTTCCCAGCAGCACCTTGGCCAGGTCATAGATGCTCCTGGCTCTTGCCGGGCCGTAGAGGATTACCTGCGCTCCATTCTTTTCCAACACAGCATAACCCCGGAAGGCGAATTCCGTCTTATACTGCTCCACCGGAATCCCCACCAGCACAGAGGTGAACCGGTATCGCCCATCCGCAATCTCAAACACCACATCCTGCCTGTTTCCATTGCTGTCCGTGCCGTAGGAGATGCCTCCTGCCACCTTGTCCCCTCCCTTTATCATGGGATACTGGCTCATGTTGGCATTGTTCATGACCAGTGTGCCGTACTCCTTCAGCATGTAGCCGTTTACACCATTTTTCGTAAGCTTCGACCGCAGCTCCGTGGAGATGCCTGTCTTGAAGCGGATGCCCGTATTGCCCGTGACGCGGATGGAAAAGCCGTGGTAGGTCAGCAAATCCTCCAGCCCCGGCTCCGCTGTAGCCGTATAAATCGTTCCGTTAAAGCTCAGGCTCCAGACATACATGCCTGTGGGCACGCCGTTTCCATCGTACTTGTATACCACCGCCGTCTTCGCGTTCCCGTCAGGCGCGGTGACGATCAGGCTCCCGTTCCGCAGCTCTCCCTGATAGGCCACGCCGTCCAGCCACATGACGCTGTCCCCATAGCCCTCCGGCAGTGCCACCACCACCTCCGTGGAGACCGTGGGAGCCTGGCAGGCCGCGGCAGGCATGTTCCCGAAGACCGGAATCTTGAAGACAAAGGTGTTGTCCAGGGAGCCAGCTCCCTCGTAGAGCCTTTTTATGCTGAGCCCCTCCGTGGTGGGGGCCGTGATGTTCTGCATGTACTGGTGCGTGTACGGGGCATACGCGTTCGGCGTCCCCTTCGGGTTCACGTTGAACTTCTGAAGGTACAGCGTATCCTGGGCCCGTTTGATGTAGTTTGCGGAAATGAAGTCCGCCCCGCCACGGAGGGCCTTGTCCACGCTGTTCCAGCCGTGCTCCCTGGCATACTGCAGGCCGCTGGTAATGACCTGCTGGTCCGTCTTGCCCGTAGCGCCCACGTTGAAATAATTGTAATAGCCCTCATATCCGCCGTAGTTTCCGGAAATCAGCGGCGAGGTCCCGTTGCCCTGCTCCTGCAGCACCCTGGCCGCCAGATGGAAGGGGCTCACCTTCCGCCCGTCTTCCCTGCCGATCTCCCAGAAAAGCTGGGCGTAAGTGGAACTGGTGCCCGGCGCTACTTTTCCGCCGTCATCGGTCATGAAGGTGCTCTTCAGGAATTTCGTCACGGCGTCCAGCGTATGGTACTGTTCATTATAGGTCAGCTGCTCGAACTGGAATATGGCATTCTCTGTCAGCGAATTCCTGGGATCCATATAGACCTCCACGGCCGCCCTGGAGGCATAGTACCAGTTCCCGGTGTCATAGAGGCCGTTCTTCGCCCAGTCCGGAAGGGTTCTGTATACCAGGCTCTTCCCTCCCTGCAGCTCCGCGTCGATGGTAGCCTGCCAGTCCAGCGTGGTATTCATCGCCACGAACGTCCAGTTGGGATGCTTCTCCTTCAGGGCCAGCAGCGCCGGGCGGTAGCTCTCCGGGAACTGATCGATGTCCGCATGCCCGGCCCGCTCCCCGTCGATGGCATAGGTGGCCGCGTTCATGCCGAACATCTCCTCCCAGGCCAGGAACCGCTCGTCCGAGCAGGCCAGGTAGGTGCGCGGCACATAGCCGTATATCTCCTGTCCCATGTAGCCCAGCTTCACATAGTGCCAGACCTCCATGTTCTCGTCCACGGCCATGTCCAGGATGTTCACCGTCTGGCCGCTGAGCACCGTAACCGCCGCTTCGCTTTCATAGGAGGGCGATACCCGCACCGGATATTCATCGCTCAGATAGACCAGCGCCATAATGTCCCGCTCCCCGGCAATCTGGGCCAGGGCCTCCCCGGCCATCCGGATCCACTCCGCGGTCTCCTCGTCCACATCCGCGAAGACACGAAAGTCGTCCATCGTGTCAGGGCCGCCCTCCCCGGAGCCGTCCCCGGAATCCTGACCACCATCCGATGACTGGCCCTCTTCCGGATCCTGCCCATCCTCCGGGGTCTGTACGCCGTCTTCTCCCGCAGCCGCCTGGTCGCCCGCCGGATTCTGGTCCTCTGCGGGCGTCCCGCCGCCGGCCGGATTCTGCGGTTCTCCAGATGTCCCGCCGCCTTCAGCGCCCTGCGCGCCCGTGTCAGCCTCGCCGCTTCCCGGCTCCCTGCTATCCCCGGCCGCGCTGCCGTCTCCCGACTCCTGCGGCTCCTGCCCCAGTTGCGTCTGCCCGGAATCCTCCGCGGCCCAGGCCACCGGCGCGGGGCCATATATGCTTCCGCCCAGCAGGGCCGTCATAGTCAATATCCCACATATGTACCTTCCGTATTTTTTCATTTATACTCCCATCTTCCGTCCAGGCGCGCCGTTCCGCCCGCCTGACGGACACATAATTCTTTTGAAAGCTCCTCCCTGTCATCCGGCCGCTATCCTAAGATAACACATATTTCACCCAAATCTCCTGGTAATTCCTTCCTGGTTTCTCCGCGGAGCGCCGTCCGCGGCTCCCCCCCAGGGTCAGGGCCGCGTCAGCCAGATCGCGTGCAGCCTCCTGAGCCTCCTGGGCGCTATGGCGAACAGCGTATGGTAGGCTTTGTTCTTCTCCGTCAGAATCCGGCTCTTCATGGCCCTCCACCAGTTCCTGCGCAGATAGGACACGATTCCCCGATAGAAGGCATTGTTTTTGGTCATCTGGGAAATCGGGATATGCAGCAGGTACTCCAGCCTCTGGAATATCCCGAACCGGAAGGCGATTTCCTCCAGCTCCGGGTAATCCCTTTTCACGATACCCTCCACCATGTCCGCGTTCTCCACGCAGTCGGCATAGACCCGGGAAAAGGTCTCCCTGTCCGCCTTGCGGGAATTGCTGCCTATCCGGTAGAATACGTGGTAGGCCTGCTTCGGCAGGGACACGATCCGTTCCAGCCCCGGCAGCATGCGCACCAGCAGATGGAAGTCCTCGTTCAGCTTCCCCACAGGGAAAGCCCCCTCCGGAAACAGATCCCTGCGAATCAGCTTGGTGCAAAAGGAACAGTCCCCCCTGTGCATCAGCAGCTCTTCCATGAATTTCCTGCCCTCTATCACCACCGGCTCTGTGGGGGGAACACAGATGTCCGGCAGGGGATTCCCCTTTTCGTCAATCTCGTCCCTGGCCACCTGGGCCGCGGATACCTGGAACTCCTGAATCCCCTGCATCAGCAGCTCGTACATGTCTGGCTCGATGTAGTCGTCGCTGTCCACAAAGCCCACATATTCCCCGGAGGCATGGGACAGCGCCAGATTCCTGGCGGAGGAGGAGCCGCCGTTCTCCTTATGATAGACCCTGATCCGTCCGTCCTCTCCGGCCAGCCTGTCGCAGAGCTTTCCCGTACCGTCCGTGGAGCCATCGTCCACCAGGATAATCTCCAGCCGGCGGTAGGTCTGGGCCGTGATGGAATGGACGCATCTGGGCAGATAGTCCTTTATATTATAAACTGGTACGATGACTGTTATCAAGGGGGTATCCATTTATTTAATCTCCGTATGTTTTTCCGTTTGTCTGTAATTATTTTTCAGAATATTTGTATCGAAATCGCTCTGACAGTATCCTGGCTGGGGCACAGGGGGAATATCCGTCCTGTCCCTCGACTTCCAGTCCTGTCTTCCCTGCCTCGCCAACGCCTCCACAGGGCGCGCCTGTAACATTTTCAATAAGCTCCAGCAGCCTCTGTGCGGCGTTCTCCGCATTCCAGGTCTCCGTAATCGTCCGGTAGGCCGCCCTTCCCAGCTCCCTGCAATACGCCCTGTCCTGAACCAGCCTCTGTGCTGCCGCGAACAGCCCCTCCGGCTTTCCATCCCTGTAAACCAGCCCGTTTTCCCCATTCCTGACCAGATAGGGCACCGCGCCGATCATATGGTCGGCCACCAGGGCGCAGGCGCTGTTCATGGCCTCGTTCGCCACAGCCCCCCAGCCCTCCTGCCTGTCACTGGTAAAGAGGAATACGTCCGCCTGCTCCATATATCGGCGAACCGTCTCCGGGGGCTGATAGCCCAGAAAGGAAACCCAGTCCCCAAGTCCGTATTTTTCCGCCAGGGCCTGGGTCCGCGTCCGCAGCTCCCCGTCCCCGATGATGTCCAGATGGAAATCAAGCCCCTTTTCCCGCAGGAACCTGGCCGTCTCCACCGCAAGCTCCGGGTGTTTCCAGTCGATCATCCGCGCCGCCCAGAGCAGGCAGGGAATCTTCGCCTCTCCGTATCCTTTCTGTCCAAAAAGCGTATCCAGGTCGTAATGCCTGGTCTCCGGGAAATACCCCCAGCAGTACATCTTCCCGGGATAGGCCCTGATGATCGCGAAATCCGAGGCCACATAGGCCCCCGCGCACAGCAGCCACACAGGGGAGTTCCGGTACCTGGTATGGTCATGGTACTTCTTCCGAAGCCCCCTGGGGGAGACGGCCTTCCACTGTCCGGTCTTGTACAGCCGCTCGCTGATGCGTATCACCGGCTTCCCGGCCCCGAGCCTTTCCTGGATATAGCTTTCGTCATCCGTCCCGCCGAACAGCGCCACATCGCAGTCCAGGATCAACTGCCTGCAGTCCTCCGGCTCCTCATAATAACAGCGCACATAGGCCGGACGTCCCGCCGCCTGCCATCCCATCCGCACCCGCTCCTCCTCCATCCTTTCCGTCTGCACGAAGGTGAAGCCTCCCTCCAGGAGCCGGTTCAGGCAATCGCAGAAGGGAATCTGATGATGGTTGATGTAATTGGATACAAAAGCTATTCTACAGGATTTTCTCATATATTTCCACCAGTTTTTGATAATTTCGATCTCTGTCGTGGGTTTTCAGCGCATGATTCCTGGCGGCTCGACACCATTCGTCCCTTTTCCCAGGGTCGCGCCACATGGAAATCACCGCCTCCGCCAGCCGTCCGCTCACTGCCTCCAGCTCTCCGGTGCCGTCCGCGTCCCGTCCCCCCGGCGCGCCGTCACCCTCGGACCCCCTGTACAGGATGCCGTCCACACCCCCTGTGAATATGCTGGAGACGCCGCCCACATCGGCGCTGACGCAGGGCATGCCCAAAAGCATGGCCTCCCCCAGGGAATTGGGGGAATTCTCCACGGAGGAGCAGCAGACGAACAGGCCGCTTTTCAGATATCTGTCCCGCATCTGTCCCGCGTCCAGCTTTCCGAGGAAGCTCACCCGCTCCTCCAGCCCGCGGCTCGTCAACAGGCCGCGCAGATATTTCCCATAGGCCGATATCTTCAGCTTCTCCTTCAGCGTCCCATACGCCACAAGGCTGTTTCCCGCCACATACAGCTTCGCGTCCGGGTATTCCCTCAATATGGCGGGCAGGGCCAGCAGCATATAGTGCAGCCCCTTCAGAGGATAGTCCCCCTGGCTCAGGAAGATGGCATGGGGCTCGCAGGCCTCCGGCCGCCACACAGGCCCGTAGAACTCCGGCCGCAGGCTCTCATTCATCTCAAAATACCGGGCATCCGGATTCCACTCTCTGGTGTGCGCCCTGTCCCACCGGGTGCGCCCGGTGATGTTCCCGGCCAGGCCCACGGCCTCCCGCTCCATCTCTCCCCGCAGGGCGAATTTCTCCCGCTGCCGCCGCAGACTGTCCCTCTTCAGCAGATCCCGCAGGGTGACCCTGCGGACTGCCCGCTCTGGCAGATCCGCGTAATAATGCTCCGCGATCTGGGTACACAGCCCCTGCAGGCCCACCAGCAGCCTGTCCTTCCTGGGGAAAATCCTGCACATGGCCAAAGTGTGGGGAAATTCCGTGCCGAAGCAGTGCACGATGTCAGGCTCTACTATAGAGACGATTTTCTCCAGAACAGGTTCCAGATTCCTGTCATATTTTTCCCCGTGGTTCATGTCCTCCGGGAAGCCAAAGCAGGAAAAGCTCACCCGCTCCCCTGCCCCGCCCACCTCCGCGTCCACGGTCACGCTGCACAGTTCCTGCCCCCGGGGAATCATCCTCCGGGGCAGCGGGAAGGCCACGGACAGCCGGATGCCGCTGGCCCTGCCCTCCGCCAGCACAGCCCTGGCCATCCCGCTGACCCAGCCTTCCTTGACGGAAGCCTCCATCCCCAGCTGGCGCGCCGCCATGGGCAGCGCCATATTACAGAGCCACAAGACCTTCATGGCGACCTCTCCTTCCTGTCCTTTTCCGCTCTCTCACAGCGCCCCTACCGCGCCCGTGTCGTCAAAAATCCAGTTCAGATACGGAAGCAGCCTTATATCTGTGGCGTACATCCCTCTCAGCAGCAGCAGGAAGTAGCATCCAAAGGCCCCAATGACTCCCACATAACACAGCCTCCGCAGCCTCTTCCCTGGTATGCCCGCCAGCAGCGCCGGTATCAGGAACACCTGGGATACAATCATGTAATACCCCACCCTGGACACCTCCGGGATAAAGGATCCGCAGCAGTAGACCGTCAGCCCGAAGAGATTCAGGAAAAAGTAAAAACGGTTTATCATTTCCTTCCGCAGGCTCTGTCTATAGCAGAGCAGGGAAAGGACCAGTACACAGCCACATTTCAGGATATTGGCGTAGGAGAGCTGTCCATTGTCAAATGCCGAATCCCGATAAAAGGGATAGAAGAAAAAAATGATCTCCCGGTACAGACTCTGGCCGAATATCAGGCTGCACAGAACTGCTGTGCCCGCCGCGTAATGCCATTTTTTCAGGGGAGCCGCCGCCAGGATCCGCGCCGCCAGATACACCGGAACCACCAGCAGGATAGACTTATGGAACATGGCCCCTGCCAGTATGGTCAGAATGAATTTCCCGTATTCGCCCCGGAGCACATATTTCATGGAAAACAGCGCCATGGCCAGGGCCAGATAATATCGGACGGAATTCAGGCTGTTGAAATAATACCCACCTGTCATCAGCAGGTACAGGGAAAAGGCAAAATGGCTCCCCTGATCGCGGAGCGCCCTCACGAAGAACCAGACCGTCACAATGGAAAAAAAGGCGAACACCGGAACGTACTTGTCGTAGCCGAACAGCTCCTGTATCCACCTTACGATGGTGTTGAACCCGAACTCCGAGGCCACATGCCGATCCTGGGCTATTAAGTTAAAGTTGTCCCGATATACCCAGTAGTCATTGCCCACGGCTATCCTGCAGGCCGACACCCCCGTGAGAAGGCAGTAGATCGCGGCCATGGCCACCCGGTTCCGGGCACAGCGCCGCTCCCAGAGCCCATTCCCTCCGCCCCCGCCAGACCAGGGCAGGTACCTGCGGCCTCCCCTGATATAGTCAGGCACATATTCCCGATTGTCCACGCACAGCCCCAGGGCCACCGTGATGACAGTCAGCAGAATATAAACCATCGCGCTCCACTCCATCGTCCGTCTCCTCTCCCGTCACGCTTCCCCCTGCCGCATCCATCGGTAAGCCTGCCCCAGCGGCACCTGCGCGCACAGCTTCTTCCGGTGAGCCAGGAGGAAGCGCAGCGCCATCACCCGCGCCAGCCTCCCGTAGAGATAACGGTACAGCACTCCCTTATCCCGGAAGAATTTCTCATCATAGCCCGAGAACCATGTGGATTCCCCCGCCGTCTCCCGGCCAATGGTCACGGGGGCCGTGTACACCGCATAGCCCTTGTCCATGAATTCCTTTAAAAAAAGGCTGTCCTCGCCGCTGCCGTACCTGGCGCCGCCGCCGAACAGCAGGGAAAAGGTCACGCCGGAGGCAAGCAGGCTGTCCCTTCGCACCGCGAAGCTCACCGCCCCGTATCTGCCGCAATTGTACCAGCGCACCCGCCTGCGCTCCGTGATATGGTAGGTCCTGCGGGCCTCCTCTACCGTGATGTTGAACAGAATCATATCTGCGTCGCGATTCCGTTCAAACTCTGACGCTATCTTGTCCGCATATCCCGGCTCATACACGATATCCGCGTCCGAGAACAGGCAGATATCCCCCTCTGCCCGCAGAATGGCCTCGTTGCGGCTCCTGCCCACGCCCCTGTCCGGGAAGGAGAAAAACCGCACCTGATGCCCCCTGTACGCTATTTCCTCCATCCCCAGCCGGTGGCACTGGTTGATGATCACCGCGTCGGATTCCAGCCCCATCCGCTCCAGCAGCGCCATGGGCTCCTCATTCATGACAGACGCCAGTACCTCAACCTTCATGCTTTCCCTCTCTTTGTCCCTTTGCTCTCCGCGTCCCCTGTCCGGATAAAGTCGTATCTCCGGATCAGCTTCTCGTCCGCGTCCCAGAGAACCGCCGCCGTCACAGTGCAGTCCTGCTGCCCCAGATATTCCAGGACGCGCTCCAGCGCCCTGCCCGCGTGGCTTCCCGCCCTTACCGCCAGCAGGACGCCCCCCGCCTCCCGCAGGCGTCTTACCGCCTCCGGCTGCCCCAGGGGCGACGGAACCGCGAACCACTTATCTCCCACCAGATCCGGGCACGCCTCCTTCAGGCGCTTCAGCACCTCCGCCGAATCCAGCTCCTCCTGAACCGGGCAGACAGCCACGTCTTCGCGCATTCCGCCCCCGCTCTCCTCCCGGGAGAAGAAATACCTGATATTCTCAGCCAGCTCTCTGCTCTCTATGGTTCCCGCCGTCTTTATGCCATAGCGCTTCCAGATGGAGGCCGGCAGCCAGATGCAGTCGTCGCCCGTCTCCTTCAGCAGCAGAATCGTAAGCGTCAAAAAGCAGGCCAGAATCCCGCCGAACAGGAACACCCTCCCCGCCCTGAGCACGGGCCGCACCTCCTGGGCCGTATCGCCGGGATCGATGACCGTGACGGAGCCGATCTCGCTCAGCTCCGCCGCCAGCTCCTGCGCCATGGCCGCTTCCACCGCCCCGGCGATCGCCACGCTCTTCTCCGGATCCCCGGTGGTGACAGTGGTGGAGGGAACCCGGAGATCCGACAGCACCTCCGCCGAAATGGCCTGTCCCAGCTCCTCACCGCCAAACTCCTCCCTGCCGGCCTCCGCCAGATGCGCCTCCACCGCGTCCAGGAACAGCTTAGACTGCAGGTAGGTGTTCCAGCTCATCTCATTGATATAGACGCTCATCATGTCTTCCACGTTGTCCACGGCGTATTCCACCCGGTAGAAGGAGGTAGCCGTGTATATCCGCTCCCCCCGCAGCAGCACATTCTTCATATAATATCCGCCGCCTGCCAGCAGCGCGCCCAGAAGCGTGACGGCCACTAGTAACGGCAGCCGGTAAGCCAGGCGCAGCGCCGTCAGGCGCAGGTCGAACGGTTCCTTTCCGTAATATCCCTTCCACATATCACTCCTCTTCCCCTTTGTCCTGTCTCTCCTGCCGCTTCTTCCGCTCCTCCCGCAGGGCCGTGATCTGCTCGGTCTCCACTCCCTCCGTGCTGTCCGGCCAGAACAGAATCTTCAGCGTCAGCAGCATCAGCTTGATGTCCAGCATGACGGAATAGTTCTCGATATAGGTCAGGTCCAGCTTCAGCTTGTCGTAGGGGGAGGTATTGTACTTACCATAGACCTGGGCAAAGCCGGCCAGCCCGGCCTTCACCTTCATCCGGTAGGCGAACTCCGGCATCACCTCCAGGTACTGGGCGATGATTTCCGGCCGCTCCGGCCTGGGGCCGATGAAGGACATGTCCCCCTTCAGGATGTTCACCAGCTGGGGCAGCTCGTCCAGCCTGCATTTGCGGATCACCTTTCCCACGGGGGTGATGCGGTCATCGTTCTTCTGGGCCAGCCTGGCCACGCCGTCCTTTTCCGCGTCCGTGCGCATGCTCCTGAACTTCATGATATGGAATTCCCTCTGACCCAGGGTGCAGCGCACCTGCTTGTACAATATGGGCCCCCCGTCGTACAGCTTGATGGCGAGGGCCGTTATCAGCATAAAGGGAGACGCGATGATCAATAATACCAGCGCGCCGAACACATCGATGCACCTCTTGATGATCCGCTGCTCCACGGTAAGGCAGTACTCCCGGGTCAATAGCATGGGGCTGTCGAACACATGAAGCTCCTCCGCCCCCATCAGAATCACATCCGTTATCTTCGGCAGCAGGTAGAAGCGGATGGAATGCCCGTAGCAGAACTTAATCAGGGGAGTCCTGTCCACTACAGAGATGTCTCCCAGCACCACAGCGTTGCACTCGCCCTTTTCATAGGAGTCCAGAATCGCCCTGCTGACAGCGTCGAAGCCCTGGGACACATGGATGGTTCTGGTGATGATATATTTGTCCCGGCGGCTCTCGAATTTGGCGCGGATGGCCTCTATGGGCCTGTCCCCATGAATCAGCAGGAGCTTGCGGGGCGGAAAGATGGCCCGGTAGACGCGGTTGGCCACATTGATGTATATGATCACCACCATGGTCTGCTCAATCATCATGAGGATGAACACATCCGGGACGAAGGGCTGCGCCGCCATCACGGAGAGCTCCGCGTAGATGAAGATATTCGCCATCAGGGTGGCAAAGACCTGGGAGAAGATCAGCTCCACGTTCTTCAGGTATCCCAGCCGGATGCCGCCGTACATATAGGAGAGCATGATCAGCACAAAGGCGTAGATCGCCACCTCCAGCATATTTCCTTTTCCCCAGAAATACCGCAGCGCCTCCACTACGCTCCAGCGGAACTGCACCTGCCACCAATAGGCGAACAGCGCCACCTCCAGCCCCAGGCACACCGCCGTCAGCCCCAGGTTTATCAGTCTCTTGAATGTCTCCAATTGTCTCAGCTTCTTGTCATTGGTATTGCCGTTCACAGTACAATCCTCCTCCACCTACAGTCTCCTCCGCACGGCCCTGGCAGCCCAGAACACGAAATTCCAGGCGCTGTAGGGCAGGCTTAAGTTCTCCGAACGCCGATAGAGATGCCAGATGCGCCGCATCGCCTCCAGCTTATTGGAGGAGAGCGTGCCGCCGCCGCGCCTGTACCGCACCAGATTTTCGTCCAGCCCATAAGCAGTATAACCGTTTCGCAGCACCCGGAACCAGAGGGCGGTGTCCTCGCTTTTCACGGTGGGCATCTCAAGCAGCTCTTTGTCGATTCTCGCCGTATCGAACATGACCGTAGTGGTAAAAATCGTGGTATTGCTCAGGGCCTGGCGGTAGTTCAGTGTCTTAGGCACATGCACCACCTTCCCCGTGCCCCTTCCCCGCTCGTCCGCGAACTCATAGCCTGTAAAGACGAAGGCGGCCTCCTTTTCCCGCAAGAACCGAAGCTCCCTCTCCAGCTTCTCCGGCGCCCACAGATCGTCCGCGTCCAGATAGGCGATATATCGCCCCCGGGCCTCCTCAAGCCCCCTGTTCCTGGCCTTCGCGGCGCCCATATTGGAGGGCTGGCGGATTATCCTTATCCGGTGGTCCTGCCGTTCTCTGGCGCAGCGTTCCATCACCGCAAGGCTGTCGTCGCCGCTCCCGTCCTCCACCAGCAGAAGCTCCCAGGCCTCCCAGGTCTGCGCCAGGACGCTGGCGATAGTCTCCTCGATATAGTTCGCCACATTATAGACTGGTACGATGATGCTGATTAGCTCGTCCATAAATTTCCTCTTCCTGCGGCCCTTTCCGAAGACAGGCCTGTATTCCCCATTTTTTGCCCTAAAACAGTACAAAGGCGATATAGTCATCCCCCAGGGGCTGCGCTTTGGTCCCCAGCGCCGCCTCCATGCGCAACCTCATCTCCGCTGGCGCCCCCGCGGGGAACAGGATGCAGTTGACGCCCAGCTCCACAGCGTCCTTTGCCCTCTCCTCCAGCGTTTGAAACATCTGCTCCCTGTCGTCCTCCGGCATCCACACCCAGGCGGACTGCTCCACCCAGTCCATCCACTGGCACAGGTCGGCCTCCCTCTCTCCATAGGTGTCATAGGCATACGCGTCCAGCGCCGGATCCCAGATGTTCCTGCCGTAGGGCAGGCGGAGCCTTCCGTCCGCTTCCCTGGCATATTCCAGGATTTTCCGCGGCGCCAGGAGACAGATATCCTCCCCCGGCCATGTCCGGTGGAGCAGTTCTACCACCGCCGCGCTCTCTTCCCTCCAGGCGTCCTGCCGCGTCCTCTCCTCCGTGTCCCCTCCCAGCTTCCCGGAGAGCAGGACTGCCAGGAGGAGGAGGAGCGTCACGGGCAGGGCCCTGCGCCAGCCTCTGCTGCCGGCCTCCTTCCACTGCCGCTCCAAAAACAGCGTCAGGCCGTAGGCTGTCACCGCCGTCAGGGGCACCAGGCTCCAGATCCACTCGTAATCGTAGAATTTTGTCTGGTACAGCATCAAAAGCACTGCCGTCACGGGCAGGATGCTGCATATGGCCGCCACAGTGGTATAGAGCAAAAGAGCCATCTGCTCTCTTCCTTTTCCGGTGAACCACAGGAACACCAGGACAGCCAACAGCAAAGCCGCCGCCTTTCCGCTGCTCTTGTAGACCGTCCATCCGGTGCCTGCGTTCCGTATAAGCTCCGTCATCTCGCATCCTCCTTTTCTCCGGCCCGGGATGCCCTTCTGTCCGCGGCGGCTCCCGAAAGCCCGCGGCAGCACAGCTGTGCCGCTGTCACTCCCGCCGCCAGGGCCAGGCACGCGCCGCAGCCGTAAAAGGTCCAGACGATGGAGGCTTCGGCCAGGACGCAGGGCGCCACCCACAGCCGCTTGCGCCGCAGACACAGCGACAGCGTCCACGGCAGGAGCACGCCCCCGCGGATGGCCACTCCCCGCCAGCCGCAGCAGAGCAGGTTGAACCCGTCCATCCCATAACGGTAGGCCCCCGTCCACACAAGGAGCGATACCAGAAGCAGAAAACAGGCCCGCTTTCCCGCGTCCCCCGGAAACAGGGCCTGCCCCAGCAGGGAAAAGGAGACATAGGCGCTGACCAATACCAGCATGGGCACGATCCTTTGCACCACCAGCGCCGGCGGCAGGCCTGTCCATCTGCACAGGCTCCCGTACAGCGTAGGCAGGCACAGTATCTTCAGGCGAAGGGGCATCCCCTCGGTATAGGGCATTCCCGTCATGGGGTTGACCTGGTAGACGCTGTCGGAGGCCAGTAAGCTCCCCACCGTCTCCACCATCATATCTCCCTTTCTATAGATAGCATTCCCCATGCCGATAAAAATAAGCTGCGAAATCACCATCAGCGCGAACATCCCATAGAGGAGCTTCTCCGGCGTGCCCGCAGACGATTTCCTCTCAGCCTCTCCCCGGGCGTGCCTTCTCCTCAGAATCACAAATCCCGCGCAGGCCACGGCCAGAATGCCCAGGGACGCGGCGAACAGCAGCGCGCAGACCGTAAAGGGCAGCTTCAGAAAAACAGCAGCCAGATGGCAGGCCTCCGCCAGGCCGATGATGCCGATTTCCCCTATAATCAGATAATCTCCGTTCTTTTTCACGATATCAAACTCCCATTCGGCTTATTTTGGGCTTCGTGTCAACATTCTACCACACTTATCCCCCAAAGTCCACAAAAGCAGCCGGATTTTCATCCGGCTGCCTTTCATTCCCGCAGTAAGAAGCATATCTA
Organism: uncultured Acetatifactor sp.; assembly: GCA_948496895.1. Lineage (GTDB taxonomy): Bacteria > Bacillota > Clostridia > Lachnospirales > Lachnospiraceae > Acetatifactor. The sequence continues at coordinate 18,249 of CAOOJO010000001.1, forward strand.
TCTTTTGTTGTTCTTCTGTCCCAAACTACATAGCTTTTATGTCAAGTCGAACCTTATCTGCAATGCGGGCTATGTATTCACTGTTCGTAGGTCTGGTTCTGCCCGATGATGCGGAATATCCAAACATTTTTTCAAAAGTTTCTGCATTTCCTCTGTTCCATGATACCTCAATAGCATTGCGAATGGCACGTTCTACTTTCTGGTCTGTGGTCTTGAATCTTCTGGCAATTGCCGGATATAACAGCTTCGTCACACTGGTCACTACCTCCATGTCCCTTCCGGACAGCAGAATCGCGCTTCTGAGATAATGATATCCCTTCAGATGAGCAGGAACCCCTATGTCCAACATAATCTCTGTTATATATTTTTCAAGTTCGCAATCCTTAACTGCAGTAATCTCCATATGAATTCCCCTTTCTTATGTTGACTGCTGCTTCCTTACCACAAGAATATGTTAAATTTTACCACATAATTCCCAATCAGAAAAGAGTCTTCGCCGCTAAGAATTCGTTAAGATTATTTATTAAATGGTCAGAAGCTCTCCCTTACCAGATAGATGGGCCGCCGCTTCACCTCCATATAGGTTTTCGCCAGGTATTGTCCCAGTATCCCCATGCAGAAGAACTGCACGCCGCTGACCATGAGGATGATGCACACCAGGGACGGCCAGCCGGACACAGGGTCGCCGAATATCAGCTTGCGCACAATGATAAAGACAATCATCAGAAATGCGACCACGCAGAAGAATATCCCCATCACGGACGCCAGCATCAGGGGCGCCGTGGAGAAAGCGCAGATGCCGTCCAGGGAATACAGGAACAGCTTCCAGAAGCTCCATTTGGTCTCCCCCTTCAGCCTCTCCACATTTTCATACTCTATCCATTTGGTCCGAAAGCCCACCCAGCCGAAGATTCCCTTCGTAAACCGATTGTACTCCCGCATGGACAGGATGGCGTCCACCATCTGCCTGGTCATCAGCCGGTAGTCCCTGGCGCCGTCCATGATTTCCGTCTTCGATATCCTCTTCATCAGCCGATAGAACATCCTGGCAAAAAAGCTCCTGACTGGCGGCTCCCCCTTTCTGGAGACCCTCCTGGTGGCCACGGAATCATAGCCCTGCTCAAGACTGGAGAACATCTCCGGCAGCAGGGACGGGGGGTCTTGAAGGTCCGCGTCCATCATCACCACATAATCCCCTCTGGAATTCTCCAGTCCCGCGTAGATTGCCGCCTCCTTCCCGAAATTCCTGGAAAAGGACACCAGGTGGACCCTTTCGTCCCGCTCCCGCAGCTTCCTGATCTCCGCCACGGTCTTGTCCGTGGAGCCGTCGTCCACGTAGAGCAGCTCCAGCTCCAGTCCTCTCTCCGCAAGCGCGGGTTCGTTCTTCATAAGCTCTTCGTAGAAAAAGGGGACATTCTCCTCCTCATTATAGCAGGGCACGATTACAGTCAGCAGGCTCATGGTTCATCCGAATCCTTCCGTCTCAGAATTTTTGTCTCCAGTATACCTTTTTTCCCTGCAATCCGCAAGCTAAAATCCGCGTCATGGCCGGGTTATTTCTTAATTTTTTAATTTTTCCGCCAATCGGGTGACTCCTGTCAGCTTTTGTGATATAATGAGGGTTCAGATACCATAGGAGATTTACATTATGAAAAAAGTAAAATTCGGCATTCTTTTTCTGGCCCTGCTCATGGCGTTTACCGCCTGCGGACAGGAAGACAAGCCTACAGACCCGGTCATCCCGGAATCCAGCCAGCCTTCCGTCAGCGATCCCGTCCAGGTTTCGCAACCGCCAGACAGCCCCCAGAACGTTTCACCTGAAATCATCGTGGAGGACGACAGTCTCCCTCCCCGGGAAGGCATGGTGCGGAGCCGTCTCACCAACGAATGGGTGGATCCCGGCGTGGCGGACACCCGTCCCATAGCAGTGATGATTCCCAATGAAGTCAATGCCATCCCTCATTACAACCTGTCCAAAGCCTCCGTCATCTATGAGGCCAACGTGGAGAGCCGGATGTCCCGGATGATGGCCATCTACGAGGACTGGCGGGGGCTGGATAAGATCGGCAATGTCAGGAGCCTGCGCACCTATTACGCCTTCTGGGCTTTCGAGTGGGATGCCTTCATCGTGCACTTCGGCGGCCCGTACTTCATCAATGACCTGATTGCGAAGGAGGATACCCAGAATATCGACGGCAATCTGGATTCCGACGCGGAGGCCTTCTTCCGCACCTCGGATCGGCCGGCCCCTCACAACGGATATGCCTCCGGCTCCGGCCTGGCCGATGTGATCGCCCGGAAAGGATATCCCCTTGCGTACAGGAACCTGACCGATGCCAGCCACTTCAGGTTCACGGACAAGCTGAACCCCAACGCGCTGACCCAGTATGGCGAGGAGGCCAAAAACGCCACCTACATCGACATGTCGGGCTGTTATCCCCTGACCAGATGCTACTTCGAGTTCAACGAGGCGGATGGGCTCTATTACCGCTCCCAGCATCTCTCCGGCAGCAGCGACGGCCCCCATGTGGACGCCAATGGCGTCCAGCTGACCTTCAAGAACATCCTGGTGCAGTATATCAAATATGAGGAGCTGGGGGAGGGGTATCTGGCGTTCCAGTGCCACGACACCACCCGGGACGGCTGGTATTTCACCAACGGGAAGGGCATCCATGTCAACTGGGAGAAGACCAGCGACTACGGCGCTACGAGATACTATGACGACTACGGCAATGAGGTCGTCATGAATACCGGAAAGACCATGATCTGCATCGTGGAGGAGGACGATAACTTCACCTTCAGATGAGAAAAGAGGTGTCGCCACGCGGCACCTCTTTTAATTATTCCCCCAGTCCGTTTTCCACAGCGCGCACCAGCGACTTCAGCGCCTCCTGCTCGTCCTCCCCCTCACAGAAGAACTCAATCTCGTCCCCGCTCTTTACGCAGGCTCCCAGCACGCTCAGCACGCTCTTGGCATTGGCGGTGCTGTCCCGGAACTGGAACGTGATCAAAGACTTGAACTGCATCGCTTCCTTGCACAAAATCCCTGCCGGCCTCAAATGCAAGCCTGTAGGATTTTTAATCACTACTTTCTGACTTACCATTTTGTCCTTCCTCCTAACTGTTTTCCCCGACATTTTTCTCTGGGATATCTCACCTTCCTGCGCCGGGCTAGAACATCACATCCTGTATCAGCGTGGCCAGCTTCTCCGCCTCCGCGCGGATGACCTGCTTATCCTTGCCCTCTATCATGACGCGCACCAGCGGCTCTGTCCCGGAAGGCCTGATCAGTACCCTGCCCTCTCCGGCAAAGGTCTGCTCCAGCCTGCGAATCGCCTCGGCAATCACCGGGTATTCCATGTACTTCTCTTTCTTATGATTGGCCACCTTGGCGTTGACCAGGGCCTGGGGCAGCACTTCCATGATACCCGCCAGCTCCGACAGGCTCTTCCCTGTATCAACCATGACCTGGAGCAGGTGCAGGGCGCTCAGCAGACCGTCCCCGGTGGTGTTCTCATCCAGAAAGATGATGTGGCCCGACTGTTCGCCGCCCAGGCTGGCTCCAATCTCCTTCATACGCTCCAGCACATACCGGTCGCCCACCTTAGTCTGTTCTATGGTCAGGCCGTTCTTCTCTCCCATCAGGAAGAAGCCCAGATTGCTCATGATTGTGGCCACGATCGTGTCCTTCTTCAGTTTCCCGTTATCCCGCATGTGGTTGCCCACGATGGCCATGATCTGGTCGCCGTCCACGACTTCGCCGTTTTCGTCCACCGCCAGCAGTCTGTCCGCGTCCCCGTCAAAGGCAAGGCCAATCTGTGCCTTCTCGTACACCACCCTGGCCTGCAGCTCGGCCATATGGGTGGAGCCGCAGTTTGCGTTGATGTTGGTGCCGTCAGGATTGTTGTGGATCGCCACCACGCTGGCACCCAGCTCCTTCAGGGCCTCCACGGAGGTATAGTAGGAAGCGCCCTCCGCGCAGTCCACCACAATCTTCATCCCGTCCAACGCCACAGGCACGGACTGAATCGCGTGGTTGATGTACTCCTCCCTGGCATCGGTGCGATATTTCACCTTCCCCACGGCAGGGCCTGTGGGGAAATTCACGCCGGGCATTTTGTCCTTCATCAGCTGTTCAATCTCGTCCTCCAGCTCATCGGGCAGCTTATAGCCGTTCCCGTCGAAGAACTTGATGCCGTTGAATTCTACCGGATTGTGGGAGGCGGAAATGACGACTCCTGCGTCCACCTTGTACTTCTGGGTCAGGTACGCCACCGCCGGAGTGGGCATGATGCCCACGTACACGCAGTTGGCCCCCACGGAGCAGGCCCCCGCCATCAGGGCGTTGGCCAGCATGTCGCCGGAAATGCGGGTATCGCAGCCTACCATAATGGTAGGTTTATGCTCCTTCTCCTTGGTCAGGACATAAGCTCCCGCCTGCCCCAGCTGCATGGCCATCAGCGGGGTCAGCTCTTCATTGGCAATCCCCCTGACGCCGTCCGTTCCAAACAGTCTAGCCATTCTTATTCATCCTCCAATTTTACGATGTTCAGCCTCACGGATATCTCGTTCTCCATATTCACATCATCCGTGAGTTCAAAGCCCACTGTAATCTCGTACACTCCTGTATCCAGCTCCCGGATATCCCCCTCCGTCATCCACGCGCCAATGTCGATCGTACCGTGCACAGCGCCCTGATCCACGGCGGAAACCGCGTCATCCAGCCCGGATATCCTCAGGCGGTATGTCATCTGCTCCTCCGCAAAGGACCAGTCGTATCCTGTGGGCAAATTGGTGACGGTGAGATTGCTCCGGGGAATCACCAGCGTCCTCTCTACCACCGGCTCGATATAGACCGTAGCCGTCACCCTTCCGTTGAAGCCGCTGTCCGCCAGGCTGGCATTATCCAGATACTTCCGGATGTCGATGACCCTCTCCAGGCTGCCCTCCTGATCCGTGATGTCCAGCTCCCTCTCGGGGATGGAAATCTTGCTGATCTCCGCCAGCGCGGAGGCCGTACCGGCTATCATCACGCTGGAGGGTTCGCATGTCACCACGCCGGTGGCCAGATACCCTTCCGCCGGCACACCGGTAAAGGCGGCCTCCACGGGCACCTCCTTGGTGGCCAGCACCTGTACCTCCACATGCATGCTGCTGGTGTTCTTCGCGATGTCGGAGTCGTCCACCAGCTCTCCCTCCGCGTCATAGAAGTGGATGTCCGCGTTTCCGGACACATTGCTGGTAGCGCCGGTGACGTCAATCTCGATGCCCGCGCTCTTGATGCTCTCCACCACCGACTGGGGGCCGGTAATCTCTATCCTGTTCTGCTCCAGCTTCGTATTGCCGATGATATAGCCCTCCGCCACATCTCCTCTGGTGTCGCAGACCACACTGACCCAATTGCTGGCCTTCTGCTCTACGTTGAGCTGCACGGCATCCCGGCTGCCGGAGATGTCCAGTATCTCCACCTCATCGTTGAGCACCCGGAAGCTGATGGGGACGGTATTCACCTCCGTCAGCCTGCTCACGTCGGCCTCCGCCACGATGTCGGAGGCGCTCAGCTCCTGTATGACATTCCTGGGCGCCTCCACAGTGACCCGGATTCTGTCCGAGTTCTCCAGCACCTCATAGAATTTATTCCCTTTTTCCAGCAGCTCCGTATTGATCAGGTTTACCTGTATATTCGAAAAGGACACGGAATCCTTGGGGTTGTCGGCCATGACCACCAGGAACCAGAACACGATGGCCAGTACCACAGACAGGAGCTTCAGCCCCAGGTTATTCAGTATCTTTTTTCTCACTCTTCGCCCTGTTCTTTCCTCTCCGTTTGTGTGCGCCTTTTGCATCCTCTTCTCCATTCAAATCCATAATCTGCCGCATTTTTTCACGCAGCTCCTCCGCGGTCAGGTGCCTGCGCAGCTCGCCCTCATAGGCCAGGCTGATGCCCCCCGTCTCCTCCGATACGATCAGCGTCAGGGAGTCCGTGGTCTCCGACACGCCCACGCCCGCCCGATGCCTGGTGCCCAGCTCCTTGCTCAGGTCCAGATTGTCGGACAGGGGCAGATAGCAGGTGGCGTAGGTCACCCGGTTCCCCCGCACGATCACCGCTCCGTCATGGAGGGGCGTATTGTGCTCGAAGATATTGATCAGCAGCTGGCTGGTCACCAGCCCGTCCACCTCTATGCCGGTGCGCTCGTAGTCCTTCAGGGATTCCTTTCTCTCCACCACAATAAGGGCGCCGGTCTTCACCTTGCCCATTTCCACACAGGCCTTCACGATCTCTCCCACCGTCTTCTCGGAAAAGCTCTCCTCCAGCTTCCGGGAGGAATTGGAGAAGGAGGGCAGGAAGTTCTTCTCTCCCAGCTGCTCCAGAGCCTGCCGCAGCTCCGGCTGCATGGCCACGATGATCGCTGTCACGGCGAAGCTCAGGACATTGCGTGTCATCCATATGATGGTGGTCATCTGCATCAGATCCACCGCCAGCAGGAACAGCACTATCACCACCAGGCCCCGCAGCACCCGCCAGGATCTGGTGGTCTTCATCCATGCCAGAATCGAATAGAGCAGAAACGCGATGATCATCATCTCCGCCACATCGTACAGGTCTATGGTGTTCGCGTATGTCTTGATATTTTTCAGGTATTCACTCGCTGTCTCAACCCACTGCATCTCAACCCAACCTTACTTTTCGCCTCTTACGGCCACTCTTCATACTCCTCCGAGTCCTCCTGGGAAATGTCCTGCCTCCCGGCAGTTCCCACGGTCATGCCCCTCTGTCCTCTGCGCGCGCCGCCCCGGGAAGGGCCGGGCCTGGACTCCGCTCCCTCAGACCTGTTCCTCTGGGAATTGATCTTCTTCACGGTCCTGGTGGGCACGGAGACGGTCATCTTTGGAATCGCCTTCACGTAATAATAATACTCATCGTCCTCGAACTGCACCCGCTCCGTGCGGCTGTAGTCAACGCAGAAGCGGAAGAACTCAATCACCTTCGCCACCACAATCGCCAGCAGCGAACCCAGCAGCACGCTCCCCACGGAGAGGTTCACATCGTACAGCAGATCCCCTATCAGCAGACAGACTACATTCACCATGGCCCCCGCCACCATGGCGATGGTCCAGGAATAGTCCATGGACATCCTGCGGATCAGATACACCACCAGCACCGTGAGGGCAAAAGCCGCAATCATGACTACCATGGCCTTGTTGTCCAGGATGCTCTCCACCAGCATGCGAACCTTGGCCAGGATGTCGCCCTCTCCCTCCCCCATGGTGCGGATATTGGGCGCGCTGTCAATCACTGTCTGCAGCAGATAGAACACCGCTATGCCGCAACCCACAGATACCAGAGAAGAGGGCCCGCACAGCAGTCCCACCGCAATCGGCACCACATAGGGAATCTTCATGGAAAACAGGAGAGGCGTCAGTACCACCACCAGGGAGTCCTTTGGACTGAACCGGAAGAACAGCAGATACATAATCAGATACATGCACAGGCCCACCAGAGCCACTTCCATGGAGAGCGCGTACATATGCATCAGACTGAACACCGCCGCCATCAGAACCATCAACCCCACCGGCAGAAACGAGCAGGTCAGAGCGGCAATCAGCATGATTCTCATGTCATTGATCCGCGTCATGTAGCCCATCCTGCCATTCAGTGTGCTGAAAGTGATAAGGGCCAGCAAAAACTTAAGGACAGGCACGATAAAGGCCTCATATTTGCTGTAGATCCTCTTTATCCTTTCTTTCATTTCCAGTAAAACCGTCATTCCGACCTCCAGCTATGGATTCCCTACTGCCCGTCATGGTAGAAGGAATTCAGCTTTTTTAAATTATGATAATAACATTTCAGGCTCTTCTTCGCCTTCGCGTACCGCCAGGTGGCGATGATGTACGTCAGAACCGCGTAGCCGCCCACCATGGCGACCAGATAGGTCAGGATCTCCCTGCCAAAGGCCAGCAGATCCATCTTGTACAGATTCTCCAGCAGTTCTTCGAAGTTGCACAGCAGATAGAGCCCGAACAGAATCCCGAAGGATATGATCGCACAGATTATGGCCTTCAGAATCTGTAGCGCAATATAATCGGCACGGAAATAATTGCCGATTTTTACGTTTTCCCTGCCCTCTCCCCGCTCATAGGAGGCCATGCGGGTCATCAGAATAATGCGTTCCTCGCTGAGCATATCCGCCCTCCTACTTCAGGAATCTCATCCTTGCGCTATCGCTCTGGTTCCGCTCCGGCTTCTTCTCCGCGGGCTTGTTGCCCTTGAGGACGCTCTGCAGATCCCTGGTCATGCTGGCCTTGCACTTGTCGCAGAACCTGCCGCTGCGAATCGGCTGTCCGCAGGACTCGCAGTTGAGATAGAGCGCGGAATCCGTGGCCAGCTCCAGACGCTCCTCCCTAAGCCACTGGCGAATCTGCCCCACATCCACCTCACAGGCATCCGCCACCTCCTGAATGCCCACGCCCTTGTTCTCCCGGATATACTCCTTCACTTCCTGGAACTTCTTCTCCAGCTTGTCACGGCAGGCAGGGCAGATCACCTGACCGGCCACATAATTGAAAATACATCCGCAGCTTTTGCAGTTCCTTACATTCATAGTATTCTCCCTTTCTCCGGTTAGATACCCGCGCCGCAGGCCAGGGCGATGAAATAGATTTCCTCTGTCCCTGCCCCTCTTAGGGTTTCCGCCGCCTCGTCCATGGTGCTGCCGGTGGTATAGATGTCATCGATAAGTATCACTCTCTTTAATTTTACATCATTTCTCGCTATATTAAAAGCCTTTTTCAAATTATTTTGCCGTTCTTTGGGATTTTCATATTTCAGGGGCACCGTATTCTTCACCCTGACCAGGTAATCCGCCCATACGGGCACCCCCGCGCGCCGCCCTACCGCCCGGGCCAGCAGCTCGGCCTGGTTGTACCCTCTGGCCGCAAGACGCCTGCGGTGCAGTGGGATGGGGATGAGCGCCTCCGGACGGACGCCGCGGATGAACTCCCCCAGGTATTCCGCCATCTGTTCCCCGAAGAATTCCGCGTACTCCCGCCTGCCGCCGTATTTGAAGCGGTAGATGGAGGCTGCCGCGCTCTCATAGGAGTAAAGAGCCCGACCTCTCGTGAACAGATGCTCCCTTCGCCGGCAGTCCGCGCAGAACTCCCCCTCCTGGGCCAGCTTCTTTCCGCATTTCATGCACCAGGGCGGTGTCAGGAGCCGCAGCCTCTTTAAGCATTCCAGGCAGATTCGCTCCCCCGCCGGCGTCACGATGTCATCGCACACCGGACACCGGAGAGGGAAGAGGAGCTGCAGGACGCCCTCATATGCCTTAGCAGCCGCCCTTGGCCTTATCTTTATGCTTTTTTCCTTTGTACGCCAGTGCCGTCTTCTTGGTTCCTTCTCATGGTTCCCCTAATCCTCCTTTTTCCGGGAACCTTCTCCGACCATATCTACAGGAAGACACTGCCCTTTTGTGCCTTCCACTTCCCTTTTTTATCCGTGGTCCCTTCCGTACTGTTCCCGTATCCTGGCCGCCAGAGCCGTATACCTGCGGTTCTCGCTGACATTGTCTATCATGCTCCGGACAGTGGCGCTGCTACCCAGGATGGTGACGCAGCTTTTGGCCCTTGTAATCGCCGTGTACAGGAGGTTGCGGTTGAAGAGCATCCGGGGGCCGGTAAGCAGCGGCATGATCACCGCCGGATACTCGCTTCCCTGGGACTTGTGTATGGTGACGGCATAGGACAGCTCCAGCTCCTCCAGCAGGGAGAAGGGATAGGTGACCCGCTTTTGCTCGTCATACTCCACCACCAGGCAGGAGGCCGCCTCCTGTATCTCCAGAATCTGGCCCATGTCGCCGTTGAAGACGCCTGCCCCCCGCTCCACCGGGATGCCGTATTTGCTGACAATCTCCCACTCCAGCTGATAGTTGTTCTTGATCTGCATCACCTTGTCGCCCTCCCGGTAGACCCGGTCGCCGCTTATGTGCTCCCGCTTGCGCCCGTCGGCGGGATTCAGGTATCTCTGCAGGATGCCGTTGAGGGTCTCGCAGCCCAGCGGCCCTTTGCGCATGGGGGTCAGCACCTGGATGTCAAAAGCCGTGGCCTTCACGTACCGGGGCAGCTTCTCCCGTATCAATTGTATCATATGCTTATATATGACATTTATGTCATTTCTTTCCAGAAGGAAGAAGTCCCGGGACTTGTTGTCCAGGGCGATCTGCTCCCCATTGTTGATCCGGTGGGCGTTGACGATAATGTCGCTCTCCTCCGCCTGCCGGAAAATCTTCTTCAGCTCCACCATGGGAAAGCATCCGCTGCGGAGGAGATCGCGCAGCACCTGCCCCGGCCCCACGCTGGGCAGCTGATCCACATCCCCCACCAGCACCAGCCTGGTCCCCGGGGCCACGGCCTTCAGCAGCGCCTGGAACAGCTGGATGTCCACCATGGACATTTCGTCTATGATGATGAGGTCCGCCTCCAGGGGGTTCTCCTCGCCTCGCTCGAACCTTACCTTCTTCGTGTCCTCGTCCGACAGCGCGCTGTTGAGCTCCAACATGCGATGGATGGTCCTGGCCTCGAAGCCCGTGGCCTCGGTCATGCGCTTGGCCGCCCGGCCTGTGGGTGCCGCCAGGAGGATGTCCAGCCCCTCCGCCTCGAAGTAGCGTATCATCATGTTGATCGTGGTGGTCTTGCCCGTTCCGGGGCCGCCGGACAGGAGGAACAGGCCGTTGCGGATGGCTTCGGCCACGGCCTTGAACTGGAGCCGGTCCAGCTCCATGTGCAGGCTCTTTGCCAGCGCCTCCAGCCTTCCCATGGCCTCCGGAGCCAGGCCGAAGCTTCCGCCGTTGTCAAGAGCTCCATTGCCGTCAGGAACCCCGCCGTCCTCCCGGGTATCCCTGCCCATGTCCGCCTGTCCGGGAAGCATGGAGATATTCAGCTCATACAGCATTCTTGCACAGTTCAGCTCCGCGTAATAGTAGGAGGTAGGGAAGACCTGGTCGCCCTTTATGACCAGCTTCTTGTCCATCATCAGATTGTCCATCTGGGGACGGATATATTCCTTCTCCACGCCCAGAAGCTTCTCCGCCCGCTCCAGCAGCGGCTCCATGGGAAAATAGCAATGCCCCTCCCCCACAGTCTGCATCAGGGTATAGAAGATGCCGCTCCGGATGCGGTAGTCGGAATCGGTGTGGATGCCGATCTTCGCCGCCAACTCGTCCGCCAGCCTGAAGCCGATTCCATGGATGTCCTCCGCCAGGCGGTAGGGATTCTCCTTCATGACCCCGTAGAGGTCACAGCCATAGGTCTCGTATATCTTCACCGCCAGCGCATTGGAGATGCCGTACTGCTGGAGGAACACCATCGCGTCGCGCAGATCCTTCTTCTCCTCCATCTGCACGGCGATGTCCCTGGCCTTGCGCTGGCTCACGCCCCTCACCTCGGCCAGCCGCTCCGGCTCCTCCTCGATGATCCGGAAGGTGTCGTCCCCGAACTGGCTGACGATTCTGGCGGCCAGGGCGGGGCCAACGCCCTTGACGGCCCCGGAGCCCAGATACCGCTCCATGCCCAGGCTGTCCTTTGGCACCACCACCTGGAAGCTGGCCATCTTCAGTTGGGTGCCGTAGACCGGGTGATCCACGTACTCTCCCTGCACCTGGATATTCTCCCCCTGGGTCAGGCCCTTGCCCATCCCCACGCAGACGACCTCGCTGCCCTCGGTCATCAGGTTCATGACCGTATAGCCGTTCTCGTTATTCTGAAAGATGATATGCTCCACATATCCGCTGACCGTCTCCATCCGGCTTCCCCGCAATCTAAAGTCATGATGTCCGCGAATCCATAATGCCCGCGGGCACCGCATATCAGAACAAGGCTGCCTCTTCACGCAAGCAGCCTTGTCCTGAATGTATATTCTGTCTCATTTATCCTGATCAGTGATTCTCTCCCACAGCAGCCACGCCTTCTGTGGTCCCGGCCTTCTCCCCGGCTGAAGGAATCTCCGTGGTGCCGAAGTTGCGCTTCATCTGCTCATAGAGCATCTGGGCCAGGCCCAAACCGCCGTTCTGGTTCGTGGTCTCCTCCGCCACTGCCTGAACCATCTGATCCTTGTAGTAGTCCATCATAGTGGCCGTGTAGTTGGAGGTATTTTCATTGGTGGGAATGGTCTTCATCATGCCCTTGTACATCTGCTCGATGAAATAGGCCTCGAACTGCTTGCAGGCGTCCATCAGCTCCGCGTCCGTCGCCTTTGTGTAGTCGGCTGCCTTCAGCTTATCCTGCAGCCCGGCTGCCCGCTGGGTGGCGGCGTTGGCATAGGTGTCGGCGTACATGCCTGTTATATTGCTAAAATCCATCATTTAAGGTTCCCCCTTATCTACGCAGATTGTTGGCCTGCTGCAGCATCTCATCGGAAGCGGTGATGGCCTTGGAATTCAGCTCGTAGGCCCGCTGCGCCACAATCATGTTCACCATCTCGTCCACTACCTGCACATTGGAGCCCTCCAGGTAATTCTGGATTACCTTGCTCTTCTCCACCGCGGTGTTGGTGGCTTCATTAATGGGCTGGCCGCTGGCCGCGGACTGCTCATACAGGCTCTCCGCCAGCTTGTTCAGGCCATTTGGATTGTTGAACTGGTACAGGCCGATGCGAATCCCCATAGGCTGGGGATTGTTCTTCGCGTCCGGATAGCAAAGCTCTCCGTCGGCGCTCACGGTAATGTTGCTGACTATGTAGTTCTGGTTCAGGATGATGGGCCGCCCATTGGTGTCCAGCACCGGAAGCCCGTCCTCGTTGGCCAGCATGTTGCCGTTGGTGGCCAGGGTGAACTGGAAGTTGCCGTTGCGGGTGTAATAGGTGTTGCCGTCCGCCCCTCTCACCGCGAAGAAGCCCTTGCCGTCTATCATGAATGCGGTGTCGCTGTCGGAGGCCAGCGCGTTGCCCTGCCGGAATATGGATGAGATGGCGGAGTTGCGCACGCCCAGTCCCACCTGTGCGCTGGTGGGCTTCTGCTCTCCGTTGGCCGTGGTGGTCTTGGTCTGCAGGGTCTGATACAGCAATGTCTTGAACTCGTTCACCTGAGTCTTATAGCCCTGGGTATTCACGTTCGCCAGGTTGTGCGCAATGGTGTCGAGATTCGTCTGCTGGGCAATCATACCGGTTGCCGCTGTCCATAAGCTACGTACCATAGTACTATTCCTTCCTTTCAAATGCTTCCTATATTAGACCCTGCCCAACTGGGTGGCCGCGATTTCCAGGGAACCGTCATAGGTCTGGATGATTTTCTGGCTGCTCTCATAGTTGCGGGTGATGGCGATGAGGTTCACCATCTCGTTCACCACCTGGACATTGGACATCTCCAGATAACCGGAGTTTATCACCGCGTTGGCCTGGGTGGTCCTGGCCCCCTCTATGGGCCTGTAATAGGTCTCGCCGTATTTCGTCAGATAATTATAATCCTCGAAATCGGTAAGGCCGATTCTGGCCACCGCCCTGTCGTTCTGGTATATGGTTCCATTCTCGTCGATTTTGGAGTCCAGCAGCGTGTTCAGCCGTATCCTGCGGCTCTGGGTGTCCAGCACATAATCGCCGTCCTCCGTCACCAGGTATCCCTCCCTGTTCAGGGTGAACTGACCGGCCCGGGTATACATGGTGGAAGTCTCTCCCGCCTTGTTGGTGAACTCGATGGCGAAGAAGCCGTCCCCGGATATAGCCAGGTCATAGGTATTGTCCGTGATGCGGTAGGAGCCCTGGGTGTAATCGGTATAGTTCTCGCCGATCTTCACACCGGGGTTGTTCCTGCCGATGTGCTCCGCGTACGCGTAATGACCCACCGAATGGTCTTTGATCTTCATGGTCAGCACGTCGCTGAAGCACTGGCTGGTGGCGCCCTCCTTCTTAAAGCCCACCGTGGACGCGTTGGCCAGATTGTTGGTCATGGTGTCCATGCGGTGCTGCTCATTGACCATGGCTGTATAAGCAGTGTATAACCCTTTTAGCATAAGCCTGTCTGCCTCCTGATGCCTTTCTCTTACTCTTTTATCCTGATTCCCGTAGCTTCCTATCTCTCGTTATAGCCCGAGAGGAACTCTACGTACTTCCCGGTTCCAATGGCCACCGCCGTCATGGGATCCTCAGCGGTGATGGTGTTGATGCCCGTCCTGGAGGAAATCAGCTCCTCCAGCCCCCGCAGGAGGCTGCCGCCGCCCGTGAGCACGATGCCCCTGTCCGCGATGTCCGCCGCCAGCTCGGGCGGAGTCTTCTCCAGCACGCTGTGGATGGTCTCCACCACCTGAGAGGTGGTCTCCCGCAGGGCCTCCTCGGTCTCCTCGGAGGATACCTTCACAGTCTTAGGCAGGCCTGTGACCAGGTTACGGCCCCTGACGTCCATATAGTCCACCTCGGGCCGCTTGTAGGCGGATCCTATTTTAATCTTCAGATCCTCCGCTGTCCTCTCGCCGATCAGCAGATTATGCTTCTTGCGCATATAGCGCACGATTGCCTCATCGAAATCATCCCCGGCCACCTTGATGGAAGCGCTGACCACTGTGCCGCCCAGGGAAATGACAGCGATGTCGGAAGTGCCGCCGCCGATGTCCACGATCATATTGCCGCAGGGCTTCGCGATGTCTATCCCCGCGCCGATGGCAGCCGCGATAGGCTCCTCGATAATGTCCACGTCCCTGGCGCCAGCCTGGTAGGTGGCGTCCTCAACCGCCTTCTTCTCCACCTCCGTGACGCCGCTGGGGACGCACACGGCGATACGGGGCTTTCGGAAGGACCTTCTGCCCAGGGCCTTCTGGATGAAATACTTCATCATCTTCTCGGTCACCGTATAGTCCGAGATGACCCCCTGGCGCAGGGGCCTGACGGCCACGATGTTCCCGGGCGTCCTGCCCAGCATCAGCCTGGCGTCCTCCCCGATGGCCTTGATTTTCTGGGTGTCCCTGTCAAAGGCCACCACGGAGGGCTCCTTCAATACGACACCCTTTCCTCTGATGTATACTAAAATGCTGGCTGTACCCAAATCGATTCCAATGTCTGTACACTGCATGCTGCTGCCCCTTTCTATCTTCCAACGGATTCCCGGCTCCAAACAAATAGCTTATTTCCAATCAGCTATTATTATAACCGAAAAATTTCCATTTTCATAGGGGTTTATGAAAATTTTAAAAAATGTGTACAGGCCATTAGCGGCTGCCTCCCAGCGCAGTCAGAGAAACTGTCAAATCATATAACAATTTCGGCAGAATCCTTTCGCTTCTTTAGCCCTTTTTCCCTTTTTCTTTTTCCAATGCTTTCCTGGCCCTGCTCTTCTCCAGCATCTTCCTGATATAGACGCCTGTGTAGGACTGCTTCTCCCGGGCCAGCTGCTCCGGCGTGCCCGTGGCAATGACGGTGCCGCCCCGGTCGCCGCCCTCAGGACCCATGTCGATGATATAGTCCGCGGTCTTGATTACGTCCAGATTGTGCTCGATGACTACGACCGTGTTGCCACCCTCGGTGAGCCTGTGGAGGATGTCCACCAGCTTGTGCACATCCGCGAAGTGCAGGCCTGTGGTAGGCTCGTCCAAAATGTAGATGGTCTTTCCGGTGCTGCGCCTGGATAGCTCCGTGGCCAGTTTAATCCGCTGGGCCTCCCCGCCGGACAGGGTGGTGGAGGGCTGCCCCAGCTTCACATAGGAAAGCCCCACGTCGTACAGGGTCTCGATCTTGCGCCGGATGGCCGGAAGGTTCTCGAAGAAGCCGCAGGCCTCCTCCACGGTCATGTCCAGTACATCGAAGATGTTCTTTCCTTTATATTTCACATCCAGGGTCTCCCGGTTGTAGCGCTTGCCGCCGCAGACCTCGCAGGGCACGTAGACATCGGGCAGGAAGTGCATCTCTATCTTGATGATGCCGTCCCCGCCGCAGGCTTCGCAGCGCCCGCCCTTGACGTTGAAGCTGAACCGTCCCTTGGTGTAGCCCTTCGCCTTGGCGTCCGCGGTGGAGGCGAAGATGTCCCGGATCTGGTCGAAGACGCCGGTGTAGGTGGCGGGGTTGGAGCGGGGCGTGCGGCCTATGGGGGACTGGTCGATGGCAATGACCTTGTCCAACTGCTCCAGGCCCAGGACATCCTTATGCTTTCCGGGGATGCATCTGGCCCGGTTCAGATCCCTGGCCAGGCGTTTGTACAGGATTTCGTTGATCAGGGAGCTTTTCCCGGATCCGGACACGCCGGTGACGCAGGTCATGACCCCCAGGGGAATCTCCACGCTGATATTTTTCAGGTTGTTCTCCCGGGCGCCTGTCACCTTCAGGAAGCCGGTGGGCGTCCGCCGCTTATCGGGAACGGGAATAGCAAGCTCGCCGCTCAAATACTTTCCGGTGATGGATTCCGGCACCTTCATGATCTCCTCTGCGGTGCCGCAGGCCACCACCTCCCCTCCGTGGGAGCCTGCCCCGGGGCCGATGTCAACTACGTAGTCCGCCTCCAGCATGGTGTCCTCGTCATGCTCCACCACAATCAGGGTATTGCCCAGATCCCGAAGGTTCTTCAGGGTCCGCAGCAGCTTATCGTTGTCCCGCTGGTGCAGGCCGATGCTCGGCTCGTCCAGGATATAGCAGACCCCCACCAGGCCGGAGCCGATCTGGGTGGCCAGGCGGATGCGCTGGGCTTCCCCGCCGGACAGAGTGGCGGTGGCCCTGGACAGGGAGAGGTACTCCAGCCCTACGTCCACCAGGAAGCCCACCCTGGCGCGAATCTCCTTCAGAAGCTGCTTCCCAATGAGGAGCTGCTGGCTGGTGAGCTGCATCTCCTTCAGGAACCGGTTCAGCTCCAGAATGGATTCGGATGTTATTTCGTATATATTTTTATCGCATACCGTTACCGCAAGGGCCTCCTTTTTCAGGCGCATGCCCTTACATTCCCGGCAGGGGGTGATGCGCATGAAGGACTCGTACTCCTGCTTCATGGTCTCGGAAAAGGTCTCCCGGTACTTGCGCTCCACGTTGCGCACCAGTCCCTCGAAGGCCACGGGATAGATGCCCCGGCCACGCTGTCCCTGGTAGTGCACCTCCACCTCTTTCCCATCCGTGCCTGCCAGCAGCACCCGCTTCACCTTCTCCGGATACTGCTCAAAGGGCGTGTCCAGGTCGAACTGGTACTCCTTGCACAGGGCCTGCAGCAGGGCGTTGGTAAAGCTGCTCTTGTCCACGCAGCTCTGCCAGCCTGTGACGGCGATGGCCCCCTCATTGATGGACAGCCGCTGGTCAGGAATCATCAGCTCCGCGTCGAATTCCATTTTGTAGCCTAAGCCGGAGCATTCCGGACAGGCCCCGAAGGGATTGTTGAAGGAAAAGCTCCTGGGCTCGATCTCGCTGATGCCGATGCCGCAATCCGGGCAGGAGAAGCTCTGGCTGAAGGTCATGGGCTCTCCACCGATGATGTCCACCACCAGCAGGTTCTCCGCCAGGTTCAGCACGTTCTCGATGGAGTCCGCCAGGCGGCGCTCGATACCGGGCTTCACCGCCAGGCGATCCACCACGATTTCAATGTTGTGCTTGATGTTCTTCTCCAGGGAAATCTCCTCCGTCAGCTCATAGAGGCTGCCGTCTATGCGCACGCGGACATAGCCGCTCTTCCTGGCCCTGTCCAGCACCTTCTCATGCTGGCCCTTGCGGCCTCTGACCACCGGAGCCAGGAGCTGGAGCCGGGTGCCCTCGGGCAGCGCCATAATCTGATCCACCATCTGGTCTACGGTCTGCTTGGAGATCTCCCTGCCGCAGTTCGGGCAGTGGGGGATGCCGATCCGGGCGTAGAGGAGACGGAAGTAGTCGTAAATCTCCGTCACGGTGCCCACGGTGGAGCGGGGGTTGCGGTTGGTGGATTTCTGGTCGATGGAGATGGCGGGGGACAGGCCCTCGATTCTCTCCACATTAGGCTTCTCCATCTGGCCCAGGAACTGGCGGGCGTAGGAGGACAGGGACTCCATGTAGCGGCGCTGGCCCTCGGCGTAGATGGTATCAAAGGCCAAAGAGGACTTGCCGGAACCTGACATGCCTGTCAGAACCACCAGCTCGTTCCGGGGGATGTCCACGTCGATATTTTTCAGATTGTGCTCGTTGGCCCCGCGTATCTTGATGTATTCCCGGGGGCGCATCTTTTTGATTTCTTCCATTTTCCTTCCTCTCCACGGTCAGGCACATTCCTTCATGTCTTGCCGCTCATCCTCAATTCTTTTTTCATTCTTCCATTTATCTATCCAGCCATGAATCCGGCATACCCACTGCCACATCCCGCATATGGAAGTGGCAATCAGCACAGGCAGGAACACGAACAGATATCTTGCCCTGGCCTCAAACAGAAGCTGGTAGCAGAAAATCCCCAGAAAAACCACCGCAAGGATTGCGTGCTTTTCCCTTTGCCCCCCCGGACAGAAGCAGCTGCCGGCAATCCCCAGAAGGCAGAATATCCAGGCAAGCTGGCAAAATGCATTGAACCTGCCTGAGTAAAGGCTGTCAGGCCAGAATATGCTTCGGAGCAGATCCATGCGCCCGGTATTGCTGGCCAGATTTGGCGGATAATGCTCATGAATCCAGACCTCCGACTGCCACCCGAAGGTTCCGTCGTTGAAGACCATGACCATTTTCTTCAAACAGAAATAAACGCTTCCCCAGAACCCTCGTTCTTCTATCCTTCCAAGAGCCCTCTCCAATGCCGCATTAGTCCTTTCCTCCCTGCTGTATTGAAATTCTCCAAACATGGCCACGTCATCCGCGCAATAACTCCCTGTATATTCTTCGTTCAGCCCCATATAAAAATAGTTCTGCCAGCCTGCCTCCAGCTCCGGGTTGAACTCCAGCCCCATTTCTTCCATCATATGCTCCATGCAGGCTCCCTTTGCCAGAAACAGAACCGCCACGAGTCCCACCTCTGCCAGGATATAGCGCCATCTCTTCCAGTCTCCCGCCAGCCAGCCCACCAGCTCCACCACCAGGATGGCAATCACCACAATATATTCGCTGGGCTTGACCAACCCTCCCAGCATTCCAACTATCAACGCGGCCGCCACTGACAGATACTTCAAAATCGGCCTTTGGGCTTCCCTGTAGCACAGATAAAAATAGAGGCACATGACAGGAAAGACGATTCCATAAGTATCTGTATAGGGCGCTATCTTCCACGGGGTGATTCCCGGCAACGCCAGATATAGGAAAAAGGCAATAAATGTGGGAACAAGCTGTCTGGTCAGCCTTTTTACCGTAAGGCAGCTGAAGAATCCACCTATGGATATCAATGCGCAGCTAATCTGTATCCATACAAACTCGTTTATATAAGAAGGGTTGCCGCTTTCCGCGGCCTTGCTGTAAATTCCTTTTAAGATATGCAGGATAGGGATATTGTTCGTATACATGGAAAAGTAAACTGAATATCCCAGCGTATTTCCTCCCGCCAGATCTTTCGCGCCGGCGGTTACCACCATGATATCCCACGGGAATCTGAACGCGATTTCCCGGGCGATGTACACATTCACAAAAAACAGCAGGAGGAAGAGAACCGCAAGAACCCCATTTACCGCCCAGTTTACCCTCCGGGTCAGGCATGTCCTCCTGAAAATCCATGCCAGAAGGCAGATGAACGCGAATCCCACCAGTGCCACTCCCAGGAACACATAATTGGGCAGCAGCGCATTTATCTTGTTATATTTATTATATTGCATATGGTTGCCCACAAAAAACACGCTTGCGATAACCGGGAGAAACAAGACTCCCATCAACACATAGAAAAAACGAACCAAGAGCTTTCCTGCTCTCATTGCCGCGCCCCCTTTCCAAAAATCCGCCGATGAAAGCCCCATTTACATATCCAGCCATGAATCCCATATGCCCACTGCCACATTCCGCATATGGAAACAGCGCAAAGCAGCGGCAAAAACACAAGCAGATATCTTGGTTTCGCCTCAAACAGCAATTGATAGCAAAAGATTCCCAGAAAAGTCACCACAAGGATTACATGTTTTTCCCTTTGCTCTTTTGGACAAAAGCAGATGCCGGCAATCCCCAGCATACAGAATACCCAGGCAAGCTGACAAAATGCATTGAATCTTCCTGAATATAGGCTTTCGGGCCAAAAGATATTCCTGAGCAACTCCATGCACCCGTCATTGCTGGCCAGATCCGGGGGATAATGCTTGGCAATCCAGTTGCCTTGCCATCCAAAGGTTCCGTCATTAAAGACCAGAACCATTTTCTTCAGCCAGAAAGAAATATTCCCTAAAAAGCCGCGGTCTTTTATCCGTCCGACAGCCCTTTCAAACGCCGCTTTATCCCTCTCCTCCCTGCTGGTCTGAAATTCGCCAAATATACTCGCATCATCGGTACTATAGGTTCCTGTGGTTTCCCCATTCTGCCCCATATGAAAATAATGCTGCCAGCCTGCCTCTATCTTCGGGTTAAAGTCCAGCCCCACGTCTTTCATCATATAGTCCATGCTGGCTCCCTTTGCCAAAAACAGAGCCGCCACAAGTCCCGCCTCCGCCAAAATATAACGCCATCTCTTCCGGTCTCCCGCCAGCCATCCGACTAACTCCACCATTAGAACTGCAATCACAACGATATACCCGCTGGGCTTAATCAGCCCCCCAAGCATCCCGGCCAGCAGCGCGGCAGCTACTGACAGATACTTAGGGGCAAATCTTTCCGCCTCCCTGTAGCACAGATAAAAATAAATGCACGCAATCGGAAAGACAATGCCATAGACATCCGTATACGGCGCTATCTTCCATGGCGTTATCCCTCCCAGCGCCAAATACAGCAAAAACGCCGTCAACGTCGGTATAAGCCCATTGGTCAGCTTTTTCACTGTAAGACAGCTAAGGAATCCTCCCAGGGATATCAGCGCACAGTTCACCTCTATCCACAGGAACCCGGGATAAGAATAGCTTGCGTTTGCCACGGCCTTTAAATAAATCTCCTTCAGAATATAAAGGATGGGAATGTTGTTCGTATACATGGAAAAATAAACAGAATACCCGAGAGGGTTCCCTTCCGCGACACGCGATGCGCTGTCGGTAACCGTCATAACATCCCAGGCGAAGTGGAACGCAATCTCCCTAGCAATCCGAACGTTCACCAGAAACAGCAGCAAAAAGAGAAACGCCAGGAGCACGTCCAGACCCAAGCCTGCCTTATGGGTCAGGCGTATCTTTCTGCATGCCCACGCAACCACAAAAATAAGCGCAAAGCCTGCCAGGGCAATCATAGCAAAAACGCAGTTCGGCAACAGGGCATTTATTTTATATGTTTCATTATAATCCATATGATTTCCAATGAAAATCACACAAAAAAGAACCGGCAGAAAGAAGGCTCCCATCAGTACATACATGAAGCCAATCACATGTTTTCCCATCTTCATCTTATTCTTTTCCATTTCTATCGTGCGTTTCCGCTCTTTACTCATCTGTTTTGCCAATAAGCTCCTGAAGCGATTTCTTTAATGCCAGCATCTTGTCCCGAAGCTCCGCGGCGGCCTCGAAGTTCAGGTCGGCGGCGGCCTTCTGCATCTTCTTCTGCACGTCCGCGATCAGCTTCTCCAGTTCCTTGCGGCTCATGGATTCAGGATCCTTCTCGAAGCGCATCTCCTCCTTGGCGATGACCTTGGAGATGGCTATCAGGTCGCGGACGGACTTCTTGATTGTCTGTGGGGTGATGCCGTTGGCTTCATTATATTTCATCTGAATCTCGCGGCGGCGGTTGGTCTCATCCAACGCCACCCGCATGGAGTCCGTGATGGTATCGGCGTACATGACCACATGGCCCTCGGCGTTCCTGGCGGCGCGGCCGATGGTCTGGATCAGGGAGGTGGCGCTGCGCAGGAATCCCTCCTTGTCCGCGTCCAGGATGGCCACCAGAGATATCTCCGGGATGTCCAGGCCCTCCCGCAGCAGGTTGATGCCCACCAGCACGTCGAACACGTCCAGCCGCATGTCCCGGATGATCTCCGCCCGCTCCAGGGTGTCGATGTCCGAGTGGAGGTACTTCACACGGATGCCCACGTCCTTCATGTAATCCGTCAGGTCCTCCGCCATGCGCTTGGTCAGGGTGGTCACCAGCACCTTGTTGTGCTTCGCGGTCTCTTTGTTGATCTCGCCGATCAGGTCATCGATCTGCCCCTCCACGGGACGCACGTCCACCTGGGGATCCAGCAGCCCTGTGGGCCGGATGATCTGCTCCGTGCGCAGCAGCTCGTGGGCCTCCTCGTAATCCGAGGGGGTGGCGGAGACGAACATCATCTGGTCAATGTGGGTCTCGAACTCTTCAAAGTTCAGGGGCCTGTTGTCCATGGCGGAGGGCAGGCGGAAGCCGTAGTCCACCAGGGTCTGCTTCCTGGAGCGGTCTCCGGCGTACATCCCCCGGATCTGGGGGATGGTCATATGGGACTCGTCGATGATGATCAGGAAGTCGTCGGGGAAGAAGTCCATCAAGGTCAATGGCGGCGCTCCCTCGGGCATGGCGTTGAGGTGACGGGAGTAGTTCTCGATGCCGGAGCAGAAGCCCGTCTCCCGCAGCATCTCGATGTCGAAGTTGGTCCGCTCGGCGATGCGCTGGGCCTCTATGAGCTTGTCCTCGCCCTTGAAGAAGCGCACCCGCTCTTCCATCTCTTTTTCGATATTGTCGCAGGCGGCCTTAATCTTGTCCATGGAGACTACGTAGTGGGAGGCCGGGAAGATGGCGATATGGTTCAGCACCGCGTGCACCCTGCCGGACAGAGGTTCTATCTCGGCGATACGGTCGATTTCGTCCCCGAAGAACTCGATGCGGATGAAGTAGTCCCCGCCCTGGGCCGGGTACACCTCGATGACGTCCCCGTGCACCCTAAAGCACCCTCTGTGCATGTCCATCTCGTTGCGGGTGTACTGGATGTCCACCAGCTCCCGCAGCACCTGATCCCTGTCCTTTATCATGCCGGGAAGCAGGGAGACAATCATGTCCTGGTACTCGTCCGGGCTGCCCAGGCCGTAGATGCAGGACACGCTGG
>CAOOJO010000002.1 GCA_948496895.1 uncultured Acetatifactor sp.
GGAAGTGGAAAGACGGGGATGTAATAGAGGTGGAGTTCCCCATGGAGGTGCGGAAAGCCTATGCAAACCAGCATGTGCGGGAGGATGCGGGCTGCGTGGCCCTGCTGCGGGGGCCTGTGGTCTACTGCTTCGAGGGCGTGGACAATGGAGAGCTGATCCAGAGCCTGCGGATACCCAGGGAGCTGAAAGCGGAGACCGTGACCTGCGAGGAGGGCGTGCTGAAAGGGAATGTGCTCCTGAAATTTGAGGGCTTCCGTATGGTGGGAAGCGATGCGCTCTACAGCGAGGAGCCTCCCGTGAAGGAGAAGGCCCAGATGACCGCCATCCCCTATTACACCTGGGCCAACCGGGGCGAGAACCAGATGCGGGTGTGGATGCAGGAAGAAGCGTAAGCAGAATGCCCAAGCGAATTTTGTTCGCTTTGTGCTGGCATTCTTCCAGGATGCCAGCTGCTTATTCACAGTGGGCATAGAGGCGGGAGGAGGATTGCGATGAATATCAACCAGATTAAGTATGTGCTTGAAGTCGCGGCCTCCTCTTCCATGCGGGAGGCATCGGCGAAATTATTCGTGTCGCAGCCCGCGATTTCTGCCAGTATACGCGAGCTGGAGGAGGAGCTGGGGATTCTGGTTTTCGAGAGGACGAATAAGGGGATTTCTTTGACGGACGCGGGCAGGGAATTCCTGGTTTACGCCAAAAAGGCTGTGGCACAGTATGAAATCCTGGAGGACAGGTACCTGTCGAAGGACAGCGACAAGGAGCGGTTTTCGGTTTCCACGCAGCATTATAATTTTGCAATCAGGGCTTTTACGGAAGTCATCCGGAAAAATGACCCGGAGAAGTTCATCTTTTCGATTCACGAGACCAAGACAAAGGAAGTTCTGGAGGATGTGGGAAACCTTAAGAGCGAGGTGGGGATAATCTCTTTCTCCGGCGCAAGCGAGGGCGTCATCCGCAGGCTCTTTCGGGATTACCAGCTGGAGTTCACGCCCCTGATGCGCAGGGAGGCCTATGCCTATGTCTGGACGAATCACGAATTTGCCGACAGGAAAGAGATTTCTCTGGAAGAGCTGAAAGGGTACCCCTGCGTATCCTTTGACCAGAGCGATGACAGCAGCTTCTACCTCACGGAGGAGGCCATGGCGGATTACGCCTTTGACAAGATAATCAAATCGGACGACAGGGCCACTTCGATGGAAATCATAGCGGAGCTTGGCGGCTATTCCATCGGTTCGGGGATGCTGGCGGGGGAGGACGCTATTCTCCAGGGACTGGTCTCCATCAAGCTGAAAGAGGAAGACCCGCTTGTAATCGGCTACATCACGAGAAAGGGAAGCGCCATGTCCCTGTACGGAAGGGCGTACATTGAGGAGCTTCTGAAATACAAGGAGCTATAGAACAGGATGACGAAATCAACCCCAGGGTTGCCGCAGGAAACAACCGAACCTGAATGCGGCGGCCTTTTTTGATGCCGTCCGCGATAAGGAGAACTTATCACCGGCGATAGGAACAATGAAATTTACAGGCGTGCAATCCGGTGGTAATATAGTCTCATCTTAAGCAAAGGAGGTGTGGAGCATGGGAAACACAGGTTTTTTCAATCAGAGCAGTGTCATGTGTCGTCGAATGTTGTACTCCCGGGCAGGTCATATGGCTGGGGCGTCCGGCTGCGCGCGCCTCGATACAATGCGATGTTAGTGCCATACAGCATTCTGCATGCCATTTGCCCGGGAGCTTGTTTACAGGCCCCGGTTTTTTATTGCCGGAATCACATAACAATACTGAAACGAAAAACAAAGACACAGACGGGCATAAGGCCCGGGGAGGAGTAATCATGAAAAAGATAAGAACATTTTTAGCAACGCTGCTTCCATTTGCACTGATATTTTCACTGGCGGCCTGCGGCGACAACGTGGAAACCGGCGGAGACGCATCACAGGAAGAAAGCCTTTCAGCAGAGGGCAGCGTATCGGCTCAGGATGGAGAGACATCCGGGCAGACCGAAGAAGCCTCCCGCCAGACCGAAGAAGCCTCCCGCCAGACCGAAGAAGCCTCCGGCCAGACCGAAGAAGCCTCCGGCCAGACCGAAGAAACCTCCGGCCAGACCGGCGAAGCCGCCAATCAGGCGGATACCGTCACGCTTAAGGTAGGCGCGAGCTCCACGCCCCACGCGGAGATCCTGGAAATCGTAAAGCCCGTGCTTGCCGAACAGGGAATCACGCTGGAAATCGTGATTTATGATGACTATGTGCTCCCCAACACAGCGCTTCAGGACGGGACGCTGGATGCCAACTATTTCCAGCACAGGCCCTATCTGAACAGCTTCAACGGATCCAATGGGACCGACCTGGTCTCCGCCGGCCTGATCCACTATGAGCCCTTTGGAATCTACAGCCACAGCGTCACTGATTTAAAGGCCCTGCCCCAGGGCGCGGCCATCATAGTGCCGGATGACGACTCCAACCAGACCAGGGCATTGCTGCTGCTGGCCCAGGAGGGGCTGGTGAAGCTGCCGGAGGGCGCGTCTGTGGAGGAGGGCGTCACGATTCTGGATATCGTGGAAGATAATGGCTACCAGATTCAGGCGGCGCAGGCAGACGCGGTTCCCACGCTCCTGAAGAACAGCGCCGAGGGGACCATTGCCGTAATCAATTACAATTACGCCCTGGGCGCGGGCTTCAAGACCACGGACGCCCTTGCGATTGAGGACGCGTCCGGCGATGCCGCCCAGACCTATGCCAACGTCATTGCGGTGCGCCGGGGGGACGAGGAGAAGGAAGCGGTGAAGGCATTGGTGAAAGCGCTGCAGGACGGCGCAATCGACCAGTATAATCAGCAGACAGGCGCCGGAATCGTAGCGATAAAGTAAAAGGAAGACTGGGGCTGCCGCAGGGGGCAAAGATATCGGCCCCCTGAAAGCCCATGAAAGGAAGACGGTTATGATCGAACTCCGGCATCTGGGAAAGACATATAAAACCGCGGACAATGAAATCATCGCCCTGGAGGATATCAGTCTGTCCATACAGGACGGCGAGATATACGGAATCATCGGACTTTCAGGCGCCGGAAAAAGCACCCTGGTCCGATGTATGAACCTCCTTGAAAGGCCTACCACGGGCCAGGTATTTGTGGACGGAAACGAAATCATGGAACTGAGCAGGAAGGAGCTTCTGGGGCTGCGCAGGTCGATCGGGATGATTTTCCAGAATTTCAACCTGCTGGAACAGCGCTCTGTCCTGCGGAATATCACATTTCCCCTGGAGGTGTCCGGCGCAAAGGGCCAGGAGGCAAGGAGCCGGGCCATGGAACTGCTGGAGCTGGTGGGCCTTTCGGACAGGGCCGGGTCATTTCCGTCCCAGCTTTCCGGCGGACAGAAGCAGCGGGTGGCGATTGCCCGCGCGCTGGCCACCAGCCCCAGATATCTTCTCTGCGACGAGGCCACATCCGCGCTGGATCCCAACACTACAAGGTCGATTCTGGAGCTGCTGAAGAAAATCAACCAGTCCCTTGGGGTCACGATCGTGATAATTACTCACGAAATGAGAGTGATCGAGCAGATCTGCGACCGGGTCGCCGTTTTAGACCAGAGCAGGGTCGTGGAGGAGGGCCAGGTCAGCCAGGTCTTCGGAAATCCCCGCTCTGAGATTGCAAGGGAGCTGATTCTTTCGTCATGCGGTGGGAGGAGGTGTGAAGGATGTTCTCTGAACTGTTCGTAAAGCTATGGGAAAACGGAATCATTCTGAAGGGAATCTGGGAGACCATATATATGACAGCACTGTCATCCCTCATCGCCTACATCATCGGGCTTCCCCTGGGCATAATCCTGAACGTGACGGATAAGGGAGGCATACGCCCGATCCGCTGGCTGAACTGCATGCTTGGACTGGCGGTGAATTTCTTCAGGAGCATTCCCTTTATCATATTGATGGTGGCCATGCTGCCGGTGGCGAAATGGATTCTGGGCGTCAGCCTGGGGAATGGGGCCATGATCGTCATGCTTGTCATCGCGGCCTCTCCCTACGTGGCGCGGATGGTGGAGAGCGCCCTGAAGGAAGTGGATGGGGGCGTGATAGAGGCGGCTCAGTCCATGGGCGCGGACAATCTGCAAATAGTCTGGAAAGTGCTTCTTCCGGAAGCCAGGCCCTCCCTTGTCACAGGCGCTGTCATATCCATGGTCACGATTCTGGGATACTCGGCCATGGCGGCCACCATAGGGGGAACAGGCCTGGGACAGATCGCCATCAGCTATGGGCATCAGCGCTTCCATCCGGACATTACCTGGTGCTGTGTCTTCCTGACGGTCATCATCGTGCAGATCATCCAGGAGCTTGGAACCCGGATAGCCCACAGGATAGATAAGCGGTGCCGGGGATGAGGCAGGAAGGCCCGCTCGTCCAGAGCCGGATGGCGTGGGGCGCGTCTGTATGTGGCATGGGGAAATCCCATGGGATACAGGGGACATGCGGAAGAGAGAAGATAAAGAAGGAGGAGCAGGAAAATGGCCAGGAAAGAAAACCCTTACAGGGAGTATGGAATCGGGACGCAGTCGGTGCACACAGGAACGGATTACGACGTGGGCACGGGTGCGGTCAGGCGGCCTCTCCACATGGCGAACAGCTACAGACTGCCGGATGACCTTTCCCAGGTCAATTATTCGTCTACCGACCTTCTGATGTATGCCAGGAACGGGAATCCGAACCAGCACTGGCTGGAAGAAAAGATCGCCGCGCTCCACGACGCGGAGGACGCCATCGTGCTGGCCAGCGGCGTGGCCGCGCTCCACGCGCTTTTCTGGACGCTCTTACAATCAGGGGACAGGGTGGTATACCCGAAAGTCAGCTACATGGCCGTCTACCGCATGTTCCATGAGCTGTTCAACCGCAAGTTCGGTGTGGAGACCGTGATGGTGGACATGACCGATCTGGAGGCGGTAAGGGCGGTGGTTACCCCGGGGACAAGGCTTGTGCACATAGAGACGCCGGACAATCCCACCATTGGCATTACGGACATAGCGGCAGTGGCGAAAATCGTCCATGAGAACGGCGCCGTGTTGTCGGTGGACAATACCTTCGCTTCTCCTTTTCATCAGAAGCCCCTGGAACTGGGAGCGGATTTCGTGGTGGAGTCGCTGACGAAATTCATCAACGGCCACGGCGATGCCCAGGGAGGCGCTATTATATCCAATGATGTGGAGACCCTGGACCGCATCCGCTATGAAGCCCAGGTGAATGTGGGCTCCGTCATCAGCCCGTTCAACGCATGGCAGATTTTCCGCGGCTCCGTCACTTTCCCGCTGCGGATGCGCAGAATCAGCGAATCTTCCCAGGTGATTGCCGGTTGGCTGGAAAAACAGCCGTATGTGACATTCGTGTCATATCCGGGCCTGCAGAGCCATCCCGGACATGAGCTTGCGAAGCGCCAGATGAAGAATGGGTATGGCGGCGTGATCTCCTTTGGCGTGGATGCGGATGACAAGGCCGTGGAGCGCTTCTGCGCGGCGTTAAGGGTGGTGACCTTCGCGGTTTCCCTGGGCCATGATGAGAGCCTGATCTTTCCCCAGCCCAGCTATGACGAACGGATAAACCTCTATCCGGAGAAATTCAGAAAGGGATTCATCCGCTTCAGCATCGGGCTGGAAGAGCCGGAGGACATCATCAGGGATCTTCAGCAGGCCTTTGGGAAAGCGGGCCTGTGCTGAACCGGCTTCCGGGGAGCGGCCCGGCTCAGGTGGCCGCCGCCCCCTGGGGCCTGATTCCCGCGAGCAACGCGCCAAGTGGGCATGCCTATCCAAGGGGCTGGGTGCCCTGGTATGCCATCAGTACAAAGGCGATGATGCCCCCTAAGGCATAGAGGCCGTTTATGACCACGCAGAGCTTCATGAGCGTGTGCTGGATTTTTGCCTTTGCGTAGACCAGGGCTGTGAATATCCCGCTGAAGATCATGAACGCCGCGTAGCTGGAAATCATGATTTCCGCAGCCGGGGACTCCAATGCCCAGGAGAAGCTGCGCAGGGGCAGGATGGTCCAGGGCAGGAATAGCATGACGATGCAGACAGCGGTTAAGACGGTTTGTTTCAGATTGTTGTTTTTCATAATGACCACAATTCCTTTCTTTCTAAAAGCTTTTTCATAAAAGTCTTCATTTCATGTCACAGGGAGCCGGAATTCCGCTCCGCCGCCCCATACCGCGAACAGGCGATGGCCAGGCACAGGAGGGTGGTGCCGATGCCGATGGGCACCATGGGAATCAGCTCCGCCTTTGTGGAGAACAGCTCCGGCACCAGCTTGCCGTACTCCGTCATCAGCATGTAAAAGGGATAGGCAAAAGGATAGCAGTACCACACCTTCGTATTCAGCATCAGCACCGAGGGCACGATGGAGGCCAGCCCCAGCCCTACGGAGAAGATGGGAGTCCGTATCAGCACGCCGATCATCCAGTACACAGCCGCCGCGGGGATTACGGCAGCGTAGATCAGGGAGGCGACGCGGCACACATAGGGCAGGGGGAGCACGAAGTCGTAGTCATACAGCCTTGAGGCCAGCACAGCCGACCCGTAATAGGCGATGATGGACAGAATCAGCTGCACCACGGTGAGGAAGACCACCACCAGGAACTTGGCCAGACACATCTTCCAGGCCGCCACCGGCAGGGAGAGGCATTTCACCAGCCCGCGGCTGGAGATTTCCGTCTGGTGCATCAGCACCGTGCAGACGATCAGCGTGGCGGGAATCATGAACCAGGCCATGCCCATGTACCCCTGGATGAAATAATTGTGCTCCGGGGAGATGTCGTAGGAGCCTATGAAGTTCACATTGGCGTTCATGGCCGAGGGCAGCCACATCATCACGGCCGGAATCAGCAGGATCCAAAAGATTTTCGACCGGCGTATCTTCAACAGCTCCACGCCAAAGAGGGAGAACAGGTTAAGCGGGCGAAATTCCGTTTTCATGCGAAGCACCTCCTGATGGATTGATAAACGCGCTCTGCGGCGCAGAGCAGGACCACCTCTCCCAGACACAGACAGACCGTGCACAGCGCCGCCTCCCTGCCCGGAAACTCATGCAGCATCCGATAAGGGCCGCAGAAAGGCGCAAGCGCCAGGGTATCACCGATGGAAGACAAACTGGTAGGCAGCATGGAGGCGAAGAAGACCAGAATCACCCCGGCTCCCAGGCTGATCCACATGTTCCGGCACATGGAGGAGAGGAGCAGCATGGCCGCCCCGGTGGGCAACAGCACTGCAAATTCAAAGGCCATGCCAGTGAGCATCTGGAAGCCTTCTCCTGTCCTGTCCGGGAACCAGTGCATGCAGCAAAGCACCAGGGAGGCCGTTTCCAGGCACAGGGGAATCAGGCAGGCGGACAGCAATATCCCCAGCTTCCCCAGGAACAGGCCGGAGGGCCCAAGGGGCAGGGACTGGGCCTTCTGGATGGCATTATCCGCGTACTCCGTGTGGTAGAGCAGGCAGGCACCACAGACCAGGAGGAAGATGTTCAGCTGCGCCATGAGCTGCCAGTTGGCCTCCATCAGAATCCGGAAAGGGCTGCCCGGCTGGGAGGTAAAGGTCTCCGCCCGCACGGCCATGTTCACTACAGGCACCAGAGCCGCCAGCGCGCCGCCGCCGAGAAAGGTCTGGCAGAACCCCGTGCGCTTCATTTTCCGCGACTCCAGAAGCGGCAGGCAAAAGGGACTTACATAAGCTGTCATCTCCGCTCACCTCGATTCCGGTTGTCGATGTCGATCATGGCGAGAAAGGTCTCCTCCAGGTTGTAGGTGGGCAGGCCCGCCGCCTCCGCGGTGCGCTTCATGGCCGCCATGGTTCCCTCAAACAGAAGCCTTCCGTGGTTTAAGATGCCGAAGTCGTCTGCCATCAGCTCCACCTCCGGCAGCAGGTGGGAGGACACCAGGACGGTACAGTCGTACTTTTCCGGCAGGGAGCGCACCAAAGTGCGTATCTCATGGATGCCGATGGGGTCCAGCCCGTTGGTGGGCTCATCCAGGATTAAAATGGGCGGATGCCCCAGCAGCGCCCCCGCCAGGCCCAGCCGCTGCTTCATGCCCAGGGAATACCTTTTCGCCAGCCGCTTCCTGTGCTCCGTGAGTCCTACGATCTCCAGGGCGTCCTCCACGGCGGATTTGGGCAGCTGCAGGATGCGGCGCAGGATTTCCAGGTTCTCCTCCCCGGTGAGGTTCCCGTAGAAGGCGGGGGCCTCGATGAAGGAGCCCATGTCCCGCAGGATGGCCAGCCTGTCTTTTGGGTAGGTCCTGCCATTGATATGGAAGCTTCCGCCGGTGGGCCTTGTCAGACCCAGGAGCATCTTCATGGTGGTGGACTTCCCGGCGCCGTTGGGGCCCAGGAAGCCGTAGACGCTGCCCTTTTTGATATGGAGGCTTAAGTTGGACACGGCGGTGAAGTCGCCGTAGGATTTCGTGAGATTTTCCGTCTCGATGATGTTCGTGCTCATGTCAGACTCCTTTTCGCTGTTGGTCTTGCGAATCGGCTCCAGGCTTTTTGCCGGGATGCTTCTGGCCCTTTGCCGATTGGCTAAGGCCAGTATAGCGTCTCCTCTTTACGGCAACCTTTCCGCTGCCTTACGATTGCCTTACATTTGCATGCGCAATGTCTTCGGAATCTGAATGGGCTGGCGGATGACGACGTTCGCTTGGGCGGCGTTCTTTCTGTATTCACCTGGCGTACAGCCTACTCTTTCCCGAAACAGTCTATGGAAATATTCCACACTGTCATACCCAACCCGCCTGGAGATGCTCTGGGAGGATTCCTTTGTGGACAGGAGCAGGGATTTGGCATGGGTCAGCCGGATATTCATGAGGGTCTCACTGAAGCTGGTGTGCATGTATTTCTTAAATAATCTACAGATATGCGTGGAAGAATAATTCATGTGTTCTGCGAGCTGCTCCAGAGTGACGGTGGAATAGTTTTTCTGGATATATGAAAGCATGTCCATCATAATCTTGGAGGGGATGACTTTGGAGGAGAGCTGGGCATGCCTGCTGTTCTCCAGCATGGCGCACAACAACTCAATTATCTTTGCGTTCAGGAACAGGGTGGCACAGGGGCCATTGTCCTCACAGCTCGTGATAATCTGTCTGATGTGCCGGATGCATTCCGGATTCTTGCCCTGAAAGAAGATGTAGCGGTAGAACTGTGGGAAGGCGGCATATTGAAGAAAGGACCCCATGGGCGATTCCGGAAAGGCATATTTACAGATATTGGAGAGGAACCATTCGTTTCGAATCAGGATATTGACCAGAGTGCCGTGATTGGGGCCGGGACCGTATACGTTGTGGTAGACATTGGGATGTATGAGCAGGAAATCTCCTGTGGTCATCAACAGGGACTGTTCCTCGATGAGATTTGTGAAGTTGCCATTGAGAACAAAGTTGATTTCAAAGAAATCATGTGCATGCATATCACCGAGAGGCTCCTGGGGATGGAGACAGACATAGGCATCGTCCTCCTTTCTGGGGCAGAAAGAATCCATATGGAATAGAAAATCATCTTCGATGGGTATGGTATCATAGCCGTTTGGGTTTGTCAAATTTGTCATCATTCCCTCCAATTATATTAAATCAACTTAAAATATGGAAATACTATAACATTTGTGTTGAAATAAGTCAATAAAAGAAGAAAATCGAGGTCATTTACAGAAGAGAGAAATAGTAATATACTTGGACAAAAGAACGGAGAGAAAACAAAATTATACAAAACGACCAAGTAAATTAAAAAGAAAAATGAATATACATAAAAAATAACGAGAAATTTTTACGCTATTTTAGTATTTTATCCATAAAAAAGAAAAATACGATATGAGAAAGAATGGAGGTGTTTCATAGGTGGGAAGGTACAGCAACTCTGAGAAAAAAGGTGAGGCGAAGCGTAAGAGAAAGAGGGGAAGATGGCGAAAGTCCGATACAGAGCTTTCCTTCATGGCATTGCCCACCGTTGTCTGGTTCCTTGCTTTTTCTTATCTCCCTTTCATGGGAATCCTGCTCGCTTTCAAGGAATTTAAGCATATGCCGGGGCACAATTTCCTGGGCAGCATTCTGTTGAGCGAGTGGGTGGGACTGGATAATTTCAGATACTTCTTCATGTCCGACAATATGTTGATGTTGTTGCGCAATACAGTCTGCTACAGCGCAGTGTTTCTGATTTTAGGAACTGTGATACCGGTGACTTTCGCACTGATTATCCAGGAAATCCACAGCCGTTGGAAAGCGAAGGCCTACCAGACCATGATGTTCCTGCCCCGCTTCCTGTCCTGGGTCATCGTAGCCTATTTTACCTATGCGCTGCTGCAGCCGGACAAGGGACTGGTGAACCAAATTCTGGCGCTTTTCGGGAAAGAGAAGGTCATGTGGTACAGCGAACCGGCATTCTGGCCCTTTTTCCTGGTGGCCATGAACGTGTGGAAGGGCACAGGAAATGGGATGGTAATCTATCTGGCCGCTATCGCTGGCATTGACCAGGAGCTTTATGACGCGGCATCCGTGGACGGGGCATCTAAGTTCCAACAGGCGATTCACGTGACTCTGCCCTGTATACGGGTGACAATCATCATCTTGTTCATCCTTTCGGTGGGCAGTCTGTTCCGGTCAGATTTCGGCCTGTTCTATCAGGTGACTCAGGGACTGCCCTCTGCCTTGAACAAGGTGGCCTCCACCTTTGATACCTATATCTACCTGGCTATGTATAAGGGAAGCCTTTCCATGGGGCGGCAGTCCGCTGCTTCTGTGTTTCAGTCCGTGACCAGCACAGTCTTGATATTGGCGACAAACTGGATTGTATCGAAGATTGACGATGACAGCCGTCTACTGTAGGAGGACAGAGAGATGAAGGAAAACAGACCATACAGTGGGAAGAAATTCAATCAGATCGGCCATGCCACCAATATCTTGTTCAATATTATACTATTGACATTTGCCCTGCTCTGTGCGCTACCGGTGGTGTACATCTTCATCATCTCCATTTCCTCGGAGAGTTCCCTGCGGCAGTACGGATACCGGATTATACCAGAGAGCCTTTCCATGGACGCGTACCGCTTCCTGTGGAACGAGCGGAGTCAGATTTTCCGTTCTCTGTTCAATTCCGTGACAGTGACGGTCTCTGGCACCCTGCTAGGGCTTTCGCTGACCACTTTGATGGGGTATGTGCTGTCCAGGCATGAATACAGGCTGAATGGATTCCTGACTTGGCTGGTGTTCATCCCTATGATGTTCAGCGGCGGCATGGTGGCATCCTACGTGATTAACCGCAACCTCTACCACCTGAGCAACACGCTGTGGGTGATTATACTGACCATGGCCTGCTCCCCGTTCAACATCACGATTTGCACGACGTTCTTTAAGACCACGATACCAGAGGGAATCGTGGAGTCGGCCAAAATCGAGGGTGCGGGCCACTTCTATATCTTTGTGAAGGTAGTGCTGCCTATCGCAAAGCCCTTGCTGGCCACCATAGGGCTGTTCCTGTGCTTTGAGTACTGGAACGAATGGAGCACGTCCATGCTCTATATCAACAAAAAGGAACTGTATACCCTGCAGGCGATGCTGAACGGTATTCTGGCAAACATCGAATTCATTGCCAGCAACCCTCAGATGCTGGTGAGCAATGCGCAATATGTAAAGAGCATGCCCAGCGAGTCGATGCGTATGGCAATCGTTATGGTAATCGTGATTCCAATCTGCTGCGTCTATCCATTCTTCCAGAAATACTTCGTGGGAGGGATGACCATCGGCGCAGTGAAGGGATAGCGCATAGAAAAAGGAGGAAAATCCATGAAAAAAACAAGAAAAGCAATGTCATTGGTATTGGGCAGCCTGTTGCTCACGGCATCTCTGGCGGGATGCGGAAAAGGGGACGCGGGGAATGCTCAGGATTCTCAGAGTTCTGCAAGTCTTCAGAATTCCGAGCAGGAATTCGTTTCTTCGCAGGAGGAGTCTCAGACTGGGGGACAGGATACGGAAGAACTGGTAGAGCTGACATGGATTTTGCAGACCGGCTCGCCTGACGGTCTGGATGTCTGGCTGGAAAAGGCTAACGAATATCTGGCGGAACAGATTGGGGTAAAATTGAATCTGGAATTCTATAACAAAGAGCAAATTAGTACTATCCGTCAGAGCAACAGTGGCTTCGACATAGTCTTTACAGAGGGTAATGTGTTCTACGAGGAACAGAAGATAGGTGTCTATGCAGATATTGCTCCTTATCTGGAAACAGTGGGGAAAGAGATGTATGATGCCTTCCCGGCAGCGCTTTGGGACGCTGTAAACATAGATGGGGGGATTTATGCTGTACCAGTATACAAAGATATCTCTCAGAGTTTCTTTTTCTTCTGGGATGCGGATGTCTGTGAGACCTATGACGTGGACTATACCCAGTTCAACTCCCTACAGTCGCCGGGACTCACAGAAGCACTGCTGAAAATCAAGGAGGGGACAGGAGAGCGCTCGGTGCCCTTAGGAGGGGGAGAGCCGCAGGGCGTGGTCGAGACAAAGTACGACAATCTGAATCTATGCAATGTCTTAGGGGTAGCCTATGGCGACAGCCAGGGTAAGGTAGTCAGCGTGTTTGAACAGGAGGATGTGCTGGCAGACCTCAGGGTGCTCCGGGAATGGTATGAGAAAGGAATCATCAACTCCGATGCTAATGTTACAGATAATATACCGGAGTATAGGGTGTTCAGGATGATTCAGGCATGGCCCTCTTTCGCGACTTCCCTGAGTCGGCTTACGGAGTGCAATGTAGAGTGCACTCAATGGGGGAACACGGTCATGTCCAATAGCACAATTACGGCATGCCTGAATACGGTGTCCTCCAACTGCAAGAATCCAGAGAAAGCGGTAGAATTCTTGAATTTCGTAAATACAGACACGAAATTCAGAGACATGCTCAAATATGGCATTGAGGGAGAGACTTTCCAGTATAATGACCAAGGTACGGTTACCATGCTGGACTCAGACACAAAATGGTCGATGCCGAACTTCATGGTGGGTAACTTCTTCGTTAATACGCCCCAGGATACAGAGGGCGAGCAGATGACGGAGATTAAGCAACAGAACGAAAGGGCAGTGGTCTCCATCGGCATAGGGTTGGTCATCGACCGCTCAGGGTTCGAGGATGAGCTGGCCAATTGCAATGAAATCTACAACCGCTACTCTAGGGATCTGATGACAGGGGCGGCGAATCCGGAGACAGTAGTGCCCCAGATGCTGGAGGAACTGAAGTCGGCAGGCCTGGATACCATCATCGAACAGGTGCAGGCCCAGGTGGACGCGCATCTTTCGAAATGACCGGAATGAGAAGAGGGAGATAAGAAATGGAGCTGTGTTTCGAGGAATACAGAAAAAAGGTAGAGGGATGCTTTCTGGGAAAGTCTGTGGGCGGCACGCTGGGGATGAGATACGAGGGCGACCTCGGCACCCATGACATTACCTATTACGACCCGGTGCCGGACAAGATGCTGCCCAATGACGATCTGGATTTCCAGGTGGTGAACCTGGAGACGCTTCTGAGGACGGGGCTTCCCGTGTGCCGGTTCCACCTGGGGGAGCTCTGGAAATACCATGTGGCGGACAGCGCTCCGGACGAGTACGGCGTGTCCATCAGCAACCACGCGCTGAAACTCTATGCGCCTTTAAGCGGCATCTACCGGAATAAGTTCTACGCCGGGATGGGAGGTGCCATCCGAAGCGAGCTGTGGGCCTGCCTGGCCCCGGCCAACCCGACTCTGGCCGCAGCCCTGGCCAGGGAGGATGCCTGCATGGATCATACGGAGGACGGCCTGTACGCGGAGATGTTCCTGGCTGCCGTGGAGAGCGCGGCTTTTGTGGAGACGGATATCGGGAAGCTGATAGAAGCCGGGCTGGAACAGATACCGGAGGGCAACCGTCTGCGGAATGCTATTCAGGATACTATGGGCTGGTGGGAACAGTACCACGATGCGAAAGAGGTCAGAAAGGAAATCCTTGGGAAATATTATGTGGATAACTGGACGGATGTGGCCATCAACCTGTCCTTCATCGTCCTTTCCCTGATTGCAGGCGGAGGGGACTTTGGCAAAGCAATCTGTACTGCCGTGTCGCTGGGGTATGATGCCGACTGTACAGGTGCCACTACAGGAGCAATCATGGGCATCCTGAAATCCGGACAGATTGACAGCAAGTGGACAGACCCCATCGGGAATGACCTGGTGCTTTCCTCCGGCATAATCAACATGCATGAAAAGGGATCCGTGAGCGACTTTTGCGACACTGTGGTTTCGGTTGCCATGGAAGTGCAGAAATTCTATAAGACGGATGTCCGCTTTACAGATTGCGGGGACTTTCGGGCTGCCCCTATGGCACCTGCCTGGTGTGGGTGCTTTGAGGAAATCTACAGTTGGAAGGCAGGGGAACGCGAGTCCCTGGTAGCGGTGAAGCCGGTTCTGATCAGCCTGTGCTACCCTGAAAATGTGGCCGCCATTCCAGGACAGGAGATGGAATATTCCATTCGGGTGGCGAATACCTCCGGAAGGGAGCTGAGAGGGAGCCTTCGGCTGGATGTGCCCCAGCACTGGAGCGTCATGGGATACTGCCCTGAGATACATATGGATGTAGGGGAGGCGCTTTTCATTCCTTTCCGTGTGGTGGCGGATATGGCCAGAAAGCGGGTGCTTCTGAATCTTCTGACCATGAAGTTTGAACTGAACGGCCTGTGCTTTGACGTGGAGGCAGGGCTGCCTGTGTCGATGCCCTGGGAGGTGGAGAATCTGAAGACCGGAACAGTGACTAGGTTCGAGGCGGAGACGCTCTATTTTACGGTTCCGGAGGGAGCTTGCCAGTATCGGACGAAGCTTAAGGTCCCGGTGGGGAAACAGGTGAGGATATCGGCTGGAGGAACCAGGGCGTTCCGGCTCCTGCTCAATGGCGAGGAGGTTTCCAGTGGCGACGGAAGCTTTTATGTCCCCACCCTGCACCGCGATGATTCCTGGGTCTACGCCACCTTGAAATCAGATGAGAACGAGGTTGAGGTGGCGTTTGAGGAGGGAAAGGAGGGGGAGTTCTACCTGGGATTCGGAACTACAGCGGGCTGTGCTGTATGGCTCGACAATATCGAGCGCTATGTGTAGCGGCCGATTCTATACATGATAGCAGGAAGCCTGGCAGATGTGGCATTTTGTCCTCTGCCGGGCTTTTTCCTTACAATTACCTTATATTTTCTTAACTTTATGAAAAGGAACGGGAAAATGTGGTATCATGGCTTTAAAGAGAGGTGCTGAGCATGGAATACGATTATCTGAAGCAAAAAAGAATCCTGCTGGTGGACGATGAGGGGCAGCTGCGGGAGTTAGTCACGTCTATCCTGACTCAGGAGGGATACGCGCAGGTGCGGACGGCAGGGACCGTGGCGGATGCGCTGGCCCAGGCGGAGACCTGGAAGCCGGAGCTGGCTATCCTGGACGTGATGCTGCCGGACGGGGACGGCTTTGATCTGTTTTCGAAGCTGCGCGGGAAGGAGGACATCCCGGTGCTGTTCTTGACGGCCAGGGGAGAGGAGGAGGACAAGTTCC
The DNA here is from genome assembly GCA_948496895.1 of uncultured Acetatifactor sp. Lineage (GTDB taxonomy): Bacteria > Bacillota > Clostridia > Lachnospirales > Lachnospiraceae > Acetatifactor. The sequence goes on from CAOOJO010000002.1 coordinate 15,570, forward strand.
GGGGCTTCGGGCTGGGGGCGGACGACTATGTGGTAAAGCCTTTCCTGCCCAGGGAACTGCTGTTCCGCATAGCCGCCGTGCTGCGGCGCTCCTATAAGGAGGAATGCCCCAGGGTAAAGCTGGCGGCCTGCGAGATCGACTTCGAGCGGGCCGAAGTCCTGCGGGGTCAGGAGCGACTGCCCCTCACCGCCAAGGAGTTCGAGCTGCTCGGCGCCCTGTACCGCAACGCGGGCCGCATCGTCACCATAGACGGACTCTGCGAGGCCGTCTGGGGGGACAATCCCTACGGCTACGAGAATTCCCTCATGGCCCATATCCGCCGCATCCGTGAAAAAATAGAGGAAAATCCGTCAAAGCCCGTATCCCTGCTGACGGTGAAGGGCCTGGGGTACAAGCTGGTGCTTGCCGGAAAGTGAGAAATGGTGAGAATCCGCTAAATGCGCCGGAGATGGATTTGCCCGGGCATGGCAATGCGCTTGGAAGGCGTACCGCTCATGACAGCAGAAGGATGGGGGTATGAAATGAAAGGGACAATCAGACTTATAAGAAGATTCCTGCTGTTAGTGGTGTGCGTGGTGCCGGTTCTCTTCTTCCTGAACCTGGGGCTGTTCGTCGCCTACACCTGGCGGGAGAGGAGCGATAACGGCGGCTGGCAGGCGGCCATCAAGGTGGGGGAGGAGCTGTCCCCGGGTAGCGACGGCCAGTACCATCTCTCGGCGGCAGGACAGCAGGAGCTGGCGGACTATGACGCCTGGGCCATTCTGGTGGAGGATGGGACAGGGGACGTGGTCTGGCACAGCGAGGGCCTGCCGGAGGAGATTCCCCTGCACTATTCCGCGGCGGAGATTTCCTGGTACACCAGAGGCTACATCGCGGATTACCCCACCACGGTGGGGGCCAGGGGAGACGACCTTGTAATCATGGGGCACCCTAAGACCGCCTACTGGAAGCTTCTGTGGAACACCTTCGACTATGGCATGATTGCGGGGCTGCCCAGGATGCTGCTGAGCTTCCTGCTCCTGAACGGCGCTCTGGCCTTCCTGATCTACATGATTCTGGGCACGGGCATCTTGCGGTCCGTGAAGCCTGTGGTGCAGGGCATGGAGGCGCTGCCGGAGGAGGACGTGCATGTCAGGGAGAAGGGCTTCCTCTCCGAGGTGGCGGGGGCGGTGAACCGGGTCAATGAGAAGCTCCGGGCCCAGGAGCGGGCGCTGCGCAAGCGGGAGAACGCCCGGGCGGGCTGGATATCCGGCGTCTCCCACGACATCCGCACCCCTCTGACCATGGTGCTGGGATACGCGGCCAAGCTGGAGGAGGACGTGTCGCTGCCGGAGGAGGTCAGGAGCAAGGCCAGGGTCATCCGGCTCCAGAGCGTGAAGATGAAGAATCTGGTGGGGAACCTGAACCTGGCTTCCAAGCTGGAGTACCAGATGCAGCCGGTGCGGATGGAGGAGCTGAACCTGACGGCGGTGCTGCGCCAGGCGGCGGCCGATTTCGCCAACGAGGATCTGGAGGGGAGATACCCAATCGACTTTCGGTGCCAGGAGGGGCTTGGCGCGTGCAGGATGCGGGGGGACAGGGAGCTGCTGCAGAGGGCGGTCTACAATGTGCTGAGCAATTCCAGGCAGCACAATCCCGAGGGCTGCAGCCTCTTTATGGAGCTGGCGGCGGAGGCAGGAAAAGAGGGAAAAGCAGAAAAGACGGCAGAGGCCGGAAAAGCCAGGATTCGGCTGTCCGATGACGGCGTGGGGGTGAGCGAGGAGCAGCTTGAGACGCTGCGAAGCACTCCGCACTATATGATGGACAGCGGAACCGGGGTGCAGCTGCGGCACGGGCTGGGGCTTTTGATCGTGCGCCAGATAGTGACGGCCCACGGAGGGCAGGTGAGGCTGGATCACGGGCCGGCGGGGGGATTTCTGGTGGAGATTTTCCTGGATGTGCTTTTGCCGAATCAAAGTACTACAGATTTGCCTTCCTGATGACACATAAGAACGATGCTGCCCCTGACAGAGCAGCAGAACGGCTTTTGCCAGAATCTCAGGCGCTGCCCGGCCTTCCCGATTCTGCCTGACATATGGCCCCGGCATAGGAAACTTCCTCAACGAATCGTTCCAGCCTGTCCGGATATTCCCCTTTCAACTCCGCATACGCAAGCCGCGCTGCCTGCAATCACACGCCCCGGTAGATGCACAGGGCATCGGACAGCTTCAAGGTATCCATGCACTCCCTGCCGCCAGAGGTCTTGCGGAAGAGCTGCAGGGTGCCGATGCCGCCTCCGCCGCCCCACAGAGGGGCATCCTCCTTGTCCCCATCCGGGTCTTCGTACTGCAGATGCAGCATTTCCCGCTTGGCGCAGCTCCCGGAGAGCTTCACCACCACGTTCTTATTCTGGGCCAGCACATGCCAGACGAACCGCTTGCCGGTCTCTTTGGTCTCCCACTTGCAGCGGGCGAACTGGAAGTCCTCCCCCATGTAGGTCATCTGCAGCATCAGCCGGGGCCGCAGGGGGAAGAAGAGGAATCTGGGGCGCAGACAGTTCAGGGCCACTACGCAGTGGCGCAGCTCCTTGTCCGTACGCCCGCTTACAAGCTTCCCGCAGGCGAACTGGAACCATGGCCGGTTGAAGCGCCGCCCCCAGTGCTTATCCGCGTAGCCGTAGCTCGTCTCCGGGGTCACCTCATAGAGCACCCCGTCCAGCGTGACGCTGCCCTGGAAGAGGCTGCGGATTCCCTCCCCGTGCCAGAAGCTGTCCAGTCTGCGAAACGTTTCCGCCAGACGGCCGCACAGGCTGCCCGTATGGCAGGATACCAGCTTCTGTACCTTCATGTCCCATTCCATGACACCAGCGTCCGTCATGCGGGAGCGGTGCCTGGCCTCCTTCGGGCTCACATCCACAGCGCCTACAATCCTGTCTTCGCTGTAGAGCAGCCGTCCCTTCTGGGCATCCTCTATCTGCATGACCAGAGGGCTGCCCGTGGCCTGCAGGGCGGAAATGGGGTAAAAGGCGTGGAGCTGCCTGCCGCCCTCCCCGTCCGCGTCAGGAAAGACCCCGGCCTTTACCATCACGTAGGAGGGCCGCATGCCCCTTTTCTTGAAATAGGGATGCTGGCCTAAAATGGGCCGGGACCTGCCCAGGTCAGGATTGACGACAAAGAATTCCACGAAAAAGACGCGGGCCTCTCCGGTCTCGGGCCGCACGCCCAAAAAGGAGTGCCACCAGCGCATATAGCCTCTCTTGGACAGGGAGCCTCGCAGCATATGTGAGTTTCTTGCCAGGTCAGACAGATTCATCCTTTGTCCTTGCCTCGTTCTTTTCTTCCGTGGGGATTCTTCACTGCGGTCCATATCGATGGGATAACAATATTTTGTAGCAGATAAAGGTATTATAATACCAGATATAGAAAATGACAAGAGTGTTACGAAATTATTTATACTGCCTGACGATTTCGCTTGCCGTGAAACCAGACTGCATAACGCTGACTGATTCAATCGCATGATTGCGTTATGCAGTATAGAAATATGACCGGAGAAAATGATTGAATTTTGACGTATTTTATATTAAGCTGGAAGTAGCCTGAAAAGCATAGAAAAAGGAAAGCGGGGTGCGGGACATGAGGAAGAGGATGGCGGCGCTGCTTATGACGCTGCTTATGGTTTTGCAGATGACGGGCTGCCGGAAGGTGACCGGAGGGAAGGATGATTATTATGCGTTCATCAATCAGGAAATCTTTTCGCAGATTGAGCTTGAGCCTACAGAGGCGGGCTGGGACTGGTTCGGGGAGCTGCAGGCCGCTGCCAGGAACGAGATGGAGGAAATCATCAGGGAGCTGGCAAATGACAGAAAAACCTATGAAAAGGGCAGCTCTGAGCAGAAAATAAAAGATATGTATGAGTGCGTCTCCAATATGGACAATCGGAACGAGACGGGCCTGGGGCCGCTGCAGCCCCATATGGACAGGATACGGAATGCGTCAGGCATAGAGGAATATGTGGATGCCCTGGCGCAGCTGAGAGGCGAGTTCGGCTTCAGCAGTATCCTGGGCGGCTACAGCATCATGCAGGACATGGCGGATTCCGACACATATGCGGTCTATATGATGTATGCGGATACCCTGATCGGCAAGGAGTATGTGGAAGGCGAGGATACCCGGGAATATGTGGAGACATACTTTGCCTATGTGGAGGATATGCTGCGGGAATTCGGCATGAGCCGGGATGAGGCGGCACAGAGCGCGGATTCCATTGAACGGCTCCTGCGGGATATCTGCGCGTCCACATTGACTACAGAGCAGTATCAGAATCCGTCCCTGATCTACAATGTATATACGGAGCAGGAGCTACAGGAGCTTTATACGAATGTGGATATCCATAAGCTGCTGGAGACGCTGCGGATAGACGGACAGGAGTATTATATCGTGGTGGACGAGGGGCAGGCGGAGAAAATCAATTCCCTGCTGGTGGAGGAAAACCTGCAGGCATTGAAGGACTACTCCACCTTCGTGCTGCTCAACGATGTGGCGGAATACGCGGGCACGGCGTACGGGAAGCTTTATACCGACATGGAGAATGTGCTGTACGGCATTACGGAAAGCTGGGACGATGAGTTCGTCTGGATGAGTCTGACTCAGGAGCTGCTTCCATGGGATTTTGGGAAGATATATGTGAGAGAGCATTTTTCCCAGGAGGACAAGGAGGCGGTGGAGGAGATGATTGGCCTGATTCTGGAGGAATATGAGGAAATCATCGACAGGCAGGACTGGATGAGCCTGGCGACCAAGGAAAGGGCGGCCAGAAAGCTCAGGACCATGCAGGTCAAAATCGGGTATCCGGACGAATGGCCCGAGGCCTGCGACATGATGCAGGTGACGCCCATTTCGGAAGGGGGCAGCCTGTTGTCCAATCTGCTGACGAGCATGCGGGTCTCCATAGAGGACGATCTGAGCAGGCTGGGGACAGAGGTGGACCGGACGGAGTGGGACGTGACGCCGCAGACAGTGAATGCCATGTACGATCCGCTGAACAATGAAATCATTTTTCCGGCTGCCATCCTGCAGGCGCCCTTCTATGACAGCAGGAGCAGCGACGGGGCCAATCTGGGGGGAATCGGTTTTGCCATAGCCCATGAGATCAGCCATGCCTTTGACTCCAGCGGCGCGCTTTATGACGAATACGGAAACTATAATGTCTGGTGGACGGAGGAAGAGCTTGCCACTTATGAGGAATTGTCCCAGTCCATTGTGGAGTATTATGATGACTACGAGGTAATGGGCATGCATGTGGACGGAGAGCTGACCCTGGCGGAAAATATCGCCGATCTCGGGGCCATGACCTGCATCACGTCGATTATCGGCGACGATACAGAGATGCTGGAGGACGCCTTCGAGCAGATGGCCTACAACTGGGCCGATGTGACCACGGAAAGCTACACGCTGTATCTGCTCAAGACGGACACGCATGCGCCGAATAAGGTGAGGGTGAATGCGGTACTGAGCTCCTGCGATGCCTTTTACGATGTGTACCGCCTCTGGATGTGGGATGACATGTATGTCGCGCCCGAGGACAGGGTGGGCATCTGGAAGTAAGGCGGGTATCTGGAAGCAGGAAAGAATGGAGGATAGCATAATTAATCAGTTGGGAGAGATGACATAGTGGACGGAATCAGGGAAAAGGGAGCGCTTTACGTTATCGTTCCATGCTATAATGAAGAGGAAGCTTTGGAACTATCGGCGAAAATACTGTTAGATAAGCTTGCGGATTTAAAACAGAGAGATATCATTTCCGAGAAGAGCCGTATAGTTTTTGTGGATGATGGTTCCCGGGACGGAACATGGAAAATTCTTCAGAAATGGTACAAAAATGATGAGAACGTCATTTGTCTGCGTTTTGCTCATAACAGAGGGCATCAGACGGCCATTCTGGCAGGCATGATGTATTCCAGGAAACGCTGTGATTATACGATTACCATAGATGCGGATCTGCAGCAGGATGTGGACGCGATGGAACTTTTTATCAGAGAATATGCCCAGGGCAGTGAAATCGTGTATGGAGTGCGCAATTCCAGAGATACGGACGGAGTGTTTAAAAAACTGTCAGCAGTGCTATTCTATAAAATAATGGGCTTTCTTGGATGCGATATCTATGAAAATTCCGCTGATTATCGGCTGATGAGCGTGGAAGCTTTGGAGGCCCTTTCCGAATATGGAGAGGTCAATCTTTTCCTGAGAGGGATTATTCCAGATATCGGGCTGAAATCTTCAGTAGTCCATTTTGAGGTTTTTCCGCGCAGACAGGGAACTTCCAAGTATTCGCTTTCAAAAATGATTACCCTGGCGGCAGACGGCATTACCTCTTTTAGCATAAAACCGATTCGGCTGGTATTGTTGATGGGGATACTTGCTATGATTGTCGGTTTTGGGATTATGATTCATATTTTTTATGAGTATTTTTTTGGTTATACGGTAGGAGGGTGGTCATCTATTTTGATGTCCATCTGGATTCTGGGGGGAGCGATATTGCTGTCCCTGGGAATTATCGGTGAGTATGTAGGGAGGAATTATCTGGAGACGAAGCGCAGGCCAAGGTATTATCTATGGAATATTTTGTCGAGGGAAAACAAAGAATGCAGTGATGAGAAACAAGATCCTTGACAGAAAGGAAGATACAGGGAATGGAGCGAAAGAAGGTTGGAAATAAAGCAATAGCCGTTTCTTTGGAATGCATTGCAGTTCTGGCTCTGGCAATGATTATCGTTTATGGCATATTGGAGAGGACGGGCACAGTGACATCCGGTTACCATTTTCTGGATGATCATGAGCTGATTAGGATGGAGGTGGCTTTTCAGGACGATTCGGTAACTCTGGGACAGGCTGTCAGGAATCATGTGGCGAATGATTTCAACATTAGATTCCGGCCCCTATATTGGGTGGAAAGAGTGACTGGCGCATATTTGTGGGGAAGCGAGCTGCTGTATTGGAATTATTATACTGCCACCAAGGGCGTGATGACGTTCTGCCTTCTGTACTGGATGGCCAGATTCCTGAAATATAACAGGATAGTCAGTATGCTGGTGCCCTGTGTGGTAATGCTTGGAGATCAGTTCATGCCCTGGTTCAGAAGCGCGAATCAGGAGAGCACAGGACTGCTGTTGGCATCATTTGTGCTGTGTATGATTGCGGCACAGGTACATTGTCGGAAATATGATACATGGTATTACAATATACCGATTGCGACAGGAGCTGTTCTGTGCGGTCTTGTGAAAGAGAGCTTTACATTGTTCATGCCAGTGTTCATAGGACTGAAATTTTGGCTGGAATACTGGGATGTAGAAAGCGGGCGCGAAAAGGGGCGCTTCATGAAGTGCGTAAAGGGTAACCTGATAACCTATGGAATCATTTTTTTCGCTATGCTGGTCAATGTGTGGATGATTCTATTTCGCGTGGGCGTGGATAAGGTCAGCTATGCCGGGTTTGACGAGAAGACAGAACTGTGGGTCTACAAGCAGGGAATCATAAACAGCCTTTTTAGCTATACAAAATTGTATACGGACGTGGGAATCGTGATTACATTGCTGGCTGTCGTGTGCTACAAGGCTATGGATAGAGAACGCCTGAAAAAACAGGCAGGACTTGCCGCGATTGCCGGATGCGCCATGGCAGTACAGCTGGTGGCACATGCGAAAAGCGGTATGGCAGTAAGGTATATGATTCCATATACAGTAGCCTATGTTTTCCTGTTTGTGTTCGTGGCGTATCAGTTTTTTGAGAAGGACAGGGTGCATAGAATCGTTTTTTATATAGTACTGCTCTGGCTTGTGGGAAATGGAGCGAAAACCGCTTATGTGCAGGCTGAGGGATACACACAGACTGGAAGAAACGTCTCGCAGCTTTTAAATGAGGTGTGTGCCCGGACACAGGAGAAGGAACATATTCTGTGCGCATTCTCTGACGAAGAGCTGAACTTGGCTTCCGAATGCTGGCTCGAGGCACATGGCAGACCAATGGTATACAGCTGGGGAAGTGATGGCTTTAAAGATATAGTTCAGTTGACGGATAATGCGCCAGAGGCATATAGCCTGGATGATGTAGGCGCGCTGGTATGCTATGGAGGACAGAAAGAAAGCATGCTCCAACTGTTGGAAATGGAAGAAGAGAAAGACTGTGGGATTTATCAGTTTGGAGAGTATATGCTAATTGTTCCGGACTAGTGCTATTGCCACCATGTCTGGTATGGCGCCCGGGGAAAGCTGGGTATCTGGAAACGGGGAAGGATGGAGGAGATATGAAGAGACTGCTGGTGACAGGGGCATCGGGATTCATGGGCAGCAGAGTGGTGGAGTTCTATCGGGGAAAATACGAAATCTGCGCGCCCGGGCATGGGGAGCTGGACATCACGGATGAGTCGGAGGTCATATCACGGTTGCGGGACTGGCGGCCGGACTACGTGGTGCACTGCGCGGCCATCTCGGATATCGGACGCTGCGACAGGGAGCCGGAGCGCTCCAGGGACATCAATGTGGAGGGAGCGGTGAACCTGGCCAGGGCATCTGCCCTGGTGGGGGCGAAGTGCCTGCTGTGCAGCTCGGATCAGGTGTATGCGGGAAGCGCCGTCAGAGGCCCCCACAGGGAGACGGAAGAGGTGCGGCCCGGCAATCTCTACGGCAGGGAAAAGCTGGCCGCCGAGGAGCGGTGCATGGAGGCGAATCCGGACAGCGTGAGCCTGCGGCTGTCCTGGATGTATGACAGACGAACCCTGAACCCGGGAGAGCACAGCGATTTCCTGCGCACGCTCCTGGCGAAGCTCCGGACCTCGGAGACCCTGCGCTATCCTGCGAACGACATGCGTGGCATCACGGACGTGAACCAGGTGGCGGAGAACCTGGAGGCGGCCTTTGCCCTGAAGGGCGGCGTCTACAATTTCGGCGCGCCGGGCACGAAGTCCATGTTCGACATGGTGCACTCCCTTTTCGAGAGGCTTGGCTGGGGGACGGAGCGGCTCGCAAGGGACGGGGAGGCCTACGCGGAGAGCCCGAGGGACCTGACCATGAGCCAGGAGAAGCTGAATGGCAGCGGCATCTTCTTCACGGATACGGAGGAGAGGCTGCTGCGGATTCTGGAAGAGAATTAAGCTTGGGTGGGGATAGCTTTTCTGGATTCTGCTGCCAATGGCCTTTCCGGGAACCATTTACGATATATAAGGAGAGAGAAAGATGCCACCACTGAGCGTAATGATAAAGCCCTCCTCGGGCAACTGCAACATGAGCTGCACATACTGCTTCTACTGCGACGAGATGCGCAACAGGGCGCAGCCCTCCTACGGCTTCATGACGGAGGAGACCCTGAAGAACGTGATCCGCAGGACATTGCTTAAGGCCGAAGGCTACATCAGCTATGCCTTCCAGGGCGGGGAGCCCACCCTGCGGGGGCTGGATTTCTTCCGGAAGGTCATGGAGTACCAGAAGCTGTACAACAGGCGGGGCATCCGGGTCTCAAATGCCTTCCAGACCAACGGCTACGCGCTGGATGACGACTGGTGCCGCTTTTTTGCGCAGCACCGGTTCCTGGTGGGCCTGTCCGTGGACGGCACGAAAGAGATCCACGATTCCCTGCGGCGGGGCAGAGGGGACATGGGGCCTACCTTCGACAGGGTGGCGGCCGCCGCCGGGCTGCTGGAGAAGCACGGGGTGGAGTACAATATCCTCACTGTGGTGACCAGGCAGGTGGCGGAGGACATCAAAGAGATATATCGTTTTTATGATAAAAAAGGATGGAAATACCAACAATACATCGAATGCCTGGATCCCCTGGAGAAGGAATGGGGAAAGGAGCCCCATTCCCTGACGCCGGAAGCCTACGGCCGCTTCCTGATCGATCTGTTCGGGCTGTGGCATGAGGACTGGCAGCGGGGGCGGATGCCCTATAACCGCAAGTTCGAGAACTATGTGGCCATCCTCCTGGGGCGCATGCCGGAATCCTGCGAGCAGAGAGGCACCTGCGGCATGCAGATGGTGGTGGAGGCGGACGGCAGCGTCTACCCCTGCGACTTCTATGTGATGGACAGATACCGGCTGGGGAATTTCAACACGGACCGGGTGGACGACATTGACGCGAAGCGCCGGGAAATCGCGTTCGTGGAGGAATCCGGGAAGGTCTCCCAGGTCTGTAGGAGCTGCGGCTATTACAGGGTCTGCCGGGGCGGATGCCAGAGGAGCAAGCTGTTCCATCCGGAGGAGAACGGATACAGGAGCTATTTCTGCGAGGGCTACAGGATGTTCTTCCGGGAATGCCTGGGGAGGCTCCAGGAGATGGCGGACTGGGTGGAAAAGGGCACGGACAAAAGAAAGCATTCAGAATCAGGACAGCCGCGCCGGTAGATGCTATAATTTCCATGCGCTGATGAACCAGGAGGATTCTGAACAGCCCTTTGGCAGCGATATCCCTATAAAAAATTTTTTCGTATATTGTAATCGAAAGCCGCATATGCTATAATGGGCTTGTTATCATCAATGACCAAATTGTCCATGGGAACACAAAAAGGAACGAATCCCCGAAAGTATTGGGCTACTTTCGGGGATTCTCCTTCTTTTTGGCGAAGAAGTGAAACGCTTGGGCTGGATTACCGTCTACTTATCTCCGTCCAACCGCTTGCACAGATAGTAAGCGACTATACTGGCCAACACGGAGGTAAGGAATGACCTGAGTAAGTCCATAGGAACACCCCCTTCCTGTCACCAGTATCGGGGCGGTAACAGGAAGATTATAACATGTCAGGCCATTTATTGCATTGTACAGATAGTCCAAAATGCGCCAGGCGATTCGCTCACCATTCCCTGGTTCTGGCCTTCTTCCCCAGCCGGATCAGCTCAAGCTGGTACAGCGCCAGCGGAACCAAGGAAAATACCGCGAAAAAGCCCCCTACCCAGGCCCTGGCCAGTATCCCCAGCACCACGGACATGGCGAACAGGAACAGCCAGGCGGCCCGCAGGGATCTGCAGTACTTAATTCTGTCCTCGTAAGTGGAATGGAGTTCAAAGGGCTTTCCGTCATTCACCTTCTCCACGATGAGGAGTTCGCGGTTGAAGGTGGTGGAGTTGGTGGCTATCCGGCCGCCCTTTTCCGCCCAGGGCCGCAGGCGCACCTTTCCCACGGAGTAGTTCAGGTTGATGTTCTTGTAGAACACCCGATAGCCCATGTCTTCCAGAAAGCTGCGGTACTGAGCGGCGCTTAGCTTTGACTTTCCGCCGATGAACTCCATGCGGTACTGTACCTGTCCGGGGGCGCAGCCTTCGAACTCGTACAGCAGTTTTTCCGTGCGGACGAGCCGGCAGCCCCTGTCCGCCATTTTGTTCAGCCATCTCTCCTGGGCGGTGAGAAAGCTGCCGAAGAATCGGTAATATTTCCTTGTCATAACGTTCCCCATAATGCAGTCCCTCCTTGTGCGGTTTGTTTTGCGGTTCTGTTCCCTGTGAAAACGCCGTTTTTGCCATGATTGCCCTATGATTCCCATATCCCCATGATATCCGCGGCGGTGTCCGCCAACCCTTTCAGCCTCTCCAGCTCCTGCTCCGCGGCGGCCCTGCCTGCTGGCGTGATGAGGTATTCCTTCTTCCTGCCGCTGCCGTCCCCCCAGGGGGAGATCCATCCTTTCCCCTGCAGCGCATTCAAAGCGCCGTACAGAGTCCCGGCCCCCAGGGAGAGCCGCCCACCGGTCTTCTCCTGGATGAACTGCATGACGGCATACCCATGCCGGGGAGCATGAAGGGCCAGCAGAATGTAGAACGTCACTTCCGTAAGCGCCCCGCTTTTTACATTGTCCCGCATATCAAAGCCTCCTGAATGAAGTAGCACGAATTTATTACGTTTACTGTAATAAATATATCACTAACCGTAATAGCTGTCAAGCATGAAATCCGCAGCCTGAACTGCGCACGAAATACATGCGCACGAGACATAGATTCGCAAGCATTGACGCGGCGGAATTTATATATTAGAATAGAGGGCGGAACAGAGATATTTCTTATCTGTATCAGAGAGGAACGGACGATTATGAAGACACAGAATGAATTAAGGACATTATTGCGCTCCATCGACCATAAGAGCTACCCGGCCTACAAGTCCCTGGCGGGCGCGTGGAAATTCGACCGGTACACGCTGGTCATCGACCATGTACAGGGGGATCCCTTCGCCTCCCCCTCCAGCCTCCATGTGGAGATACCCCACGGGCTGGCGAAATTCCCGGCGGCCTATTATGCAAAGGACTGCTCCCGCATCGCCCTGCAGGACTTCCTGGTGAGGCAGGTGGGGAAGCAGTTCGAGCAGTATAATTTCAAGGCCAAGGGCTCGGGGAAGAGCGGCCTGCTGTCCATCAGCCGCTGCGGACAGGCAGTGCTGGAGCGCAGCGCCTGCGAGATCACGGACAGCGGCCTGACGGTGCGCTTCCACGTAGGCTTCCCGGCCTTCGGTCGCACTATCAACGCGGGGGAGCTGGACAAGATCCTGTTCGACTTCCTTCCCCGCTGCGTGGAGTCCAGCCTGTTCTACGCCAGGCTGGACGCGAAGAAGGTGGAGCGGGTGGTGCATCTGGCAGAGGATCAAAACGAGCTGCGGCGCATCCTGAAGGAGGAGAAGCTGGTGTCCTTCGTGGCCAACGGCTCCGTGCTGCCCAGAAAGAGCGGCATATCCGACCTGCCCATGGCAGACAGCGTAGCATTCGCTTCCCCCACCACCATGGAGAGGACCTTTGAGCTGCCCCACAGGGGGAAAATCACAGGCATGGCCATCCCGGAGGGCATCACCCTGATCGTAGGCGGCGGCTACCATGGAAAGTCCACTCTGCTGGAAGCCATCCAGATGGGCGTGTACGACCACATAGAAGGAGATGGACGGGAATTCGTCATCACGGAGGACACGGCGCTGAAGCTGCGGGCGGAGGACGGCAGGTCTATCCGGAACGTGGACATCTCCCTGTTCATCAACGACCTGCCCAACAAGAAGGATACCAGGAAATTCACCACCGAGGACGCCAGCGGCTCCACCTCCCAGGCGGCAGCCGTGGTGGAGGGGATCGAGGCGGGCACCAGGCTGTTTTTGATAGACGAGGATACATCCGCCACCAATTTCATGGTGCGGGACGAGTTCATGCAGCAGGTTATCAGCCGGGAAAAGGAGCCCATTACGCCCTTCCTGGAGCGTGCGGGTGAACTGTATGAAAAAGCCGGAATCTCCACGATTCTTGTGGCCGGAAGTTCCGGGGCCTTTTTCTATATTGCAGACCATATCCTGATGATGGACTGTTATCGGCCCGTGGATATCACGGAGCGGGTGAAGGGGATGTGCGATGGCCATACGGCGCCCCGAGTAAAAGCGCCAGGCTTTGCGGTTCCGGCATTTGACCGGGTGCTGCCTGCATTTCGGAAGGCACAGAAGGGCAGAGGCCGCGGATGGGACGGCAGGG
>CAOOJO010000003.1 GCA_948496895.1 uncultured Acetatifactor sp.
AAGGTAAGCTCGCCCTCGCCGATCATGATGCCGGCGAGCTGTGAATATTCCCCCAATATGACATCCGCGTCATATGACACCTCCGGGCCGCCCAGCCAGATTTCCGCATCCGGCAGGAGTTTGGGCAGCTCCCCCAGCAGCTCCCGCACCAGCCGCCAGTTCCATATGTAGCAGGAAAAGCCGACGGCGTCCGGCCTCCTGGCATAGATGTCCGCCAGTATCTCCGCCATGGGCTGGTTGATGGTATACTCCGCCAGCTCCACATGCCGCCGCAGCTCCTCCCCCGCGCAGGCCCGCAGGCTGTAGATCGCGGGGTTGGAATGGATATATTTGGCGTTCACCGCCACCAGTAAAAATCTAAAGTCCAAGGCGCACCTCTGCATTCTCCACTTCCGGGCCACTCCTATTCACAGCCCGAACCGCTCCGCCATTCTTTCCCACTCCGGTTCCGGCACTTCCGGCATGGAGGCCAGCCCCATTTCCTTCGCCCGCCGCTCCATAGCTACAATGCATTTAAAGAAATAATTCACCCCTGTCACAAGGCTCTTCTTAATGGCTTTATTCAGGGTCATGCCCATCTCGTCCACGCCGCTCTCGGTAAAATCCTGCAGATAGGCCTCCACGTCATAGGGAACGGACAGGAATTCCGCCTCCCATTTTTCTGACATTCCCGTCAGTATGGCGAACTGGGCCCGCCGCCCCACGCCGTCTACAGCAAAGCCCAGGGAACCCGGATTGATATAGGTCTTGCCATACATCCTGTCAATCTCCTGATGGTGGCTGTGGCCCCCCAGCAGATAGGAATAAGGCAGATCCTCCATGACCTTCTCCTTCAGGCCCGGCTCCTCGTGGACATTCCCCCGAACCCGGCCAGGGGTGCCGTGGCAGAGGTACAGGGCAGGGCAGCCCTCCAGGCACAGCTCTCCCTCCGTGGGGAGGGAGGCGAAAAACGCCAAGTCTGTCTCCGTCATATGCTGCAGCGTGTAGAACAGCGTGCCGTTAGCGGAGGAGGGCTTCCAGCCCTCTGTGTTGTCCCGGTTGTTCAGCAGGTAATCCTCCCGGTTGCCCCGCAGCATCCAGCATTCATAGCGCCTGCGCATCTCGTACAGAAGGGCCATGGTGCGTTCCGGGTAGGGGCTGTCCGTCACATAATCCCCCAGGCAGACGATGCCGTCCACCGGGTGTCCGGCGATGTATTGCAGAAAGGCCTCCAGGGCCTTGTAGTTTCCATGGATGTCGCTGATCAGCGCGATTCTCTTCATCACTGTCTCCTTATCTCCTCCCACTGCCGCGGCCGGGGCAGCCTGCGCGTCACATGCCCTTCTCATGCAAAATCTCCGCAGCCAACGCCAGCGCGTGGGTGTAGTAATAATCGAACACCTCATCCCTGGCCTGGGATTTGTCCAGCAGGCTGCTCTCGATGAACTCAACATACTCATTCACCACCGCCAGGCGGATGTCCGCCAGGTAACGGTCATACTCGGGTCTGCGTTCCAGCAGCTCATACGTCCTATGCACGAACTGCTCCTTGTGGGCCCGGGTCATATAAAAGGGGAACGTCCGCCTGTCCTCAGTGCCGTGGGCTATCATCCTGGCGATGTCCAGCGAATAGGGCATGATGCCGCCGAAGGCCCAGTCCACCAACGTCACCTTCCCGTCCCGGAAAATAGCGTTGAACTGCAGGAAGTCTCCATTGGAGAGCGTCCTTGGGCAGGTCAGCTGGCGCTCCAGGAAACAGTCGTAAGCCTCCTTCAACACCGGCTCTTCTTTCAGGCATTCCGCCCTCTTGTTAATCCGCTTCCAGTACCGGTCGAAACGGCCGTCCTGTCTCCCCTGGGCAAATTCCGCCTCATCCCCCTGCCAGTAGCGGTTCATAATCCGGCTGATACTCTCGGCACAGGCAATGGCCATGTCCGGCGTATAGTCCCTCAAATCCGTCCCTGGCACATACTCAATCAGAATCCATGGGCTGCCGCCCCACCTGGCGCTGCCGAAATAGTCCGGGGCCGGAAGCCCCTGGCCCTTCAGGAACCGCTTATACACGCCGATTTCCGTGTCATCGGACTTTTTCAGCACATAGCATTTCCCTTCTGTCGTTATCTTATATACGTTGTAGTGATTGGTCTCGCCCTCTCCATCGTCACAGAACTGCTCTGCTAAAATGTCCGGGAACCCTCCAGCGCCACCCTCCGGGTCTGTTTTCCGAGCCTGCCTCGGAACGCCTGCGCCCGAATCCTCTTGCACCAGAGACTCCCTGTAGCCATGAGACAGAATCTCCCTCACCAACTGCCCGAAAGGAATCTTCCCCGACACAATCCTTTCTGTATACAACCCCCGCATGACGCACTCCTCTCTCAGTCCTCAAATCCCTTCCAGAAATCGTCAATGTTTTATAACGATTCCGCAGCTTCTCCCGACCTCCATGTCATAGCTTTTTTCCGGCACATACAGAATCCGGTATCCGGCAGCCCGTAAGGCCCGGCCGAATTCCAGGCTGATTCCGCGTATGTCGCAGCCCTCTGGCAGCAGGGAGGCATCGAACCTGTCGGTTCCCGGAAGCGTCCGGTAGGTCACTCCCGTTATCTGCCGGAACAGTTCCCTGCACTCCGGGCGCACCCGGATATTCCTGATGTCCGCGGCGGCGGCATCCTGGGACAGCACAGCCCTGTGAAGGTAGCCGCTATAGTGAATCGGCAGCTTTTCGTAAAAGACTTCTCCGGCCTCTGCCGTTCCTGTACCGCTCCTTACGGCCCCTGGCAGAACGGCTTTTACCTGCTCCCCTGCTTCCGCCAGGCGACCTCCTACCACCCTGCCCCTCTGGATGATTCTGCCTGCTATGGCCCCCACATCTGTCCGGCTGTCAAATATATTGCCGCTTGTAGAAATGCCGCTTACAGATAGGTTAGCGCTCCCAGAAAGCTTACCCTCATACCGCAGACCGTAGAAGCCCACGTGGGGCGTGTCCACCGCTTTCGCCGCCCAGCCCTGCCTGTCCGCGAAGTCCTGCAACGCCCTGCGCCCGGCCTCATAGGCATGGCGCTTGCTCTCAGGATTCTCCGCGGTGGAGCCTGGATGGCATCTCCAGTGGTAGAGAATCTTCGGAATATGGAGGATGGCCTGCTCCCGGTTTCCCACGCTGGCCGCCGCCCGCAGCACCAGGTCGTAATCCTGTGCGCCGTCATATTCCGGGCGGAATCCCAGCTCCCGCATCAGCTCCCGCTTCATCACCAGGAAATGGCAGATGTAATTATTGCTCAGAAGCAGGTCGAAATTAAAATCCTCCTTCCAATGAGGCTCAAAGTATTCCGTCCTGTCACTATTGCATTTATCCTCATCGGAATAAAGAAACGCGGGCTCCGTCCCCGCTTCCTGCGCCTGCCGGATCGCCGCCGCCATCTCGTACAGGGCATCCGGCGTCAGGACATCGTCATGATCCAGCAGACCGATGTAATCGCCTGTGGCACAGGGAAGGGCCTGGTTGGTGTTCTCGGCTATCCCCGCGTTCCGCTCCAGGCGGACATAGCGGATTCTTCTATCGGAAAATCCGAAAGAGGCCGCAACCTCTTCTCCCATGCTGCCCTGCGCAAGCTTCTCTGTTCCTCTATCTTTTTGCCCCATACCGCAGAAATCCACCACTCCCGGCCCCAGGCTCTCCCGCAGCACCTGCTCCACGCTGTCGTCTTCCGTAGCATCCGCCAGAATCAGCTCCCACCTGGGATAGGTCTGGCAGCGCAGGGACTCTACCAGCTCCATCAGGTACTCCGGTTTCGTCCTGTACGCGGGCACAAGGATGCTGAATGTAGCGGCAAGGCCTTCCCGCTCCCATCCTTCCCGCTGGGCATTCAGCTCCGCGTCCGTAGGAGGCATCCAGACATAGGAAGGGAGCTTCCGCTCCTCCAGCCTCTCCAAAACGGCGTACCACGTCCTGCGGATGCCGTTCCGCTTCATATAATATATGGTTTTTTTCAGATTTGCCCTATTGATTCTGCCCAAGCTCTCCTCCCGATAGCCATCCCATCTCCTCCAGCGAGTCCAGCACGGACTGCGGCACATCGCGCGCGTCCCCCTTCTTCAGGCGGACGCAGAGGTACACGCTCATCTGCGCCGGATAGCTCAGCATCATGGTGCCGTTGTGGAGAATGAGCACCTTGTCTCCCGTCTGATAATCCCGGCTCCCTCCATGCATGACCACAGGCTCCCCCGCCCCATTGTCCAGCAGAATCATAGGGCTGTCCGCCGCGATGTAGATTCCCGTGCCGAACCTGAAAGGACTCAGGACAAACAGCCCCGCCGCCAGAATACAGACAGCCGCCAGCAGGACAATGACTATTCTCTTGCGCATATAATCCCTCCCATTTCGCTTTCTGCCCCTCTTCATCCGCAGCGACAGCAATTCTGTTCACATAGGTTCGATACTACATTTATATTTCTTCGTCTTTTTGTCATAATTTATCCCTACAAGCAGTATTTTCCCCTCATAGCCCTCCAACGCCCTGACATATTTCTTATCCTTTATTTGTCCGATTGCGCCCCTGGCCGAACGGTTCCATTTCAGTTCCACAACCATGGCTGGTTTATCAGAATGCTTTCTGGGCAGAAAGACAATATCCGCATATCCTTTTCCAGCAGGCATTTCACGGACTATTATATATTCCTTCACGGCATTATAATATGCAAGCGCAATGACACAGCTTAGAGAATTTTCATCATTATAATACAGCACTGACGTATTCGCCATATGCACTACGCCTATTCTCTCCGCCACCTCCTCCGCATCCATCTGCCATGTCGCCTCCAGCAGCCTGTCCGATGCGTTAATTGCGTCCATCACAGGCTTCCAGCCCGCGTCTTCAATAGCGTTGACAAACTCTCCCTTCACCTCCTCATTGGGAATCCATACGCTTGCCGTATCTCTGTCATAGGTCAGATATCCCAGGTGAATCAGCAATGTCAGGATATCGTCGCGGCTTTTGAAGGATGTCATATCATTCTGGAATTTCGCCGGATTTATCCTGCACGAGTCTCCGGCCAGCATCCTGGCCACAGCGTCCCGCAGGCCGTCAAAATTCATGCTGATATAGCTTTTCAGGGATTCGTAGGTCTCCGTGTTCGTCCAGTAGTTGCCGATTCTTTTCCTGCGGATGGAGTCCACCACCGATTTCGGATTATAGACATGCAGCCCTTTTTCTACTACATACCCGTCATACCACTGTGCTGTCCGTTCAAAGTCCATTCCATGTTTTTCGCACAACCCCCGAACCTCTGATTCCGTAAAGCCCACATACTCTGCCAGGACATCCGCCTCCAGCATGGTAAATTCATCAAAATTGTTCAATGCCGATTCCGTTCCGTACTTTTTGATGGGCAGGATTCCTGTCAGATAGGCCAGCTTAATGAATTTTTTGGAGGGTGCGTCCTTGAATAGCCCTCGCAGGAAATCGATGTATTCCGTCTGGACCCCATCGTCTTCTTTCTCCTCCCGGAAAACAGCGTCCCATTCATCGATGACGACAACAAATCTCGTTCCTTTGGCATTATTGATGCCCGCCAGTGCCTCCCGAAGCGAAACCACATCGCCCGGAACGCATTCGCGGTAGCATTCCCGCAGCTCCCCAAGCAACGCGCCCTGTATCCTGGATACGATGCTCTCTTCCGGCTCTCCGGCTCTTCTGAAGGAATTGATGTCTATATGGATGACGTCATATCGGTTAAGATGCTCCTTAAAATGGCTGTCCGACGCAATCCTGCAATTTCGGAACAGTTCCAGGGAATCGCAGCCCCTGCCGTAATAGGCCGTCAGCATTTCCGCCGTGATGGACTTTCCGAATCTCCTGGGCCTGCTCACGCACAGGTACCTCTGCTCGGAATCCAGCACGGAGTTGGTATAGGCCAACATCTGCGTCTTATCTACATATATCTGCGATTTTAAGGCACTCTCGAAGCCCTCGTTCCCCGGATTCAGGAAAATCCCCATTTCTGTCCCTCCAAAAACAATACTGTTCTTCTTTTAGGATAACACAATTCCAGAATATATCAATACCGGCGGTGGACATATTTCCGAAACGGCGGCCTGGCTTCGGCTCTTCTCCGCGCCCATTGCCTCCCCCGGAAAAGTGTTAACATGGTATCAAAATACAAAGCCCGGGGCCAACGGCCGGGGAAAGGAGCGTTCGTAACCTTAAGAACAGGCAGGAAGCCATAGCTCCCTGCCTGTTGTGTCCCTGATATTTTGTAATCTTATCTCTCACATCTGCTGATTTTTCCACTTCCTTACAGCACAGCCTTCAGATCCTCCGTCAGCTGCGCAAGCTTCGCGGCGGCATCCTCTAAGCTCGTTCCCTTCACGCCCATGTAGAACTTGATCTTCGGCTCCGTGCCGGAGGGACGGGCGCAGCACCAGGCATCGTCAGGGAGCTCGAAATACAGCACATTGGACTTCGGCAGGCCAGTCTTGCCCTCTTCCCCGGTGGCCATGTCCACGATCCTGTCGGTCTGGTAATCCCGGAACTTCAGCACCTGATGGTCGCCGAAGGACTTGGGCGGGTTCTGGCGCAGCTTTTCCATGATCTCCGCAATCTGCTTGGAGCCGTCGATGCCCTTTAAGGTGATGGTGTACTGGGACTCCTTGTAATAGCCGTACTTCTCGTAGGTATCCAGCATCATGTCCCACAGGGTCTTGCCGTGCTTCTTGCAGTAGGCCGCCACCTCGCACAGGCACATCACCGCCACAATGGCGTCCTTGTCCCTGGCGTGGGTCCCGGCCAGGCACCCGTAGCTCTCCTCTAAGCCGAACACGTAGTTGTTGCTGCCGGACTGCTCGAAGAGCTTGATCTGCTCCCCGATGAACTTGAAGCCTGTCAGCACCTCGATGCGCTTCACGCCATAGGCGCTGGTGATAGGCCCGGTCATATTTGTCGTTACAATCGTCGTTACAAGAGCTGGATTCTCGGGCATGGTCCTGGTGGCGGTCCGCTCCCGCAGGATGTATTCCGCGATCAGCATGCCGGACATATTTCCGGTAAAGGACACATACTCCCCGGTCTTGGAATCCTTGGCGTAGATGCCCAGGCGGTCCGCATCGGGATCCGTGGCCAGGACGACATCCGCGTCTTTCTCTTTCGCCAGCCGCAGGGCGTAGGTGAAGGCCTTGGGATCCTCGGGATTGGGATATTCCAGCGTGGTGAAGTTGGGGTCAGGGTTCTCCTGCTCCGGCACCACGTACACATGCTTGAAGCCCAGCTCCGACAGGATGCGCCTGGCGGGCACATTTCCCGTGCCGCACAGGGGCGTGTATACGATCTTGATATCGTCCGCCACCTCTTCGATGATCTCCGGGTGGATAATCTGCTTCTTCAGCTCCGCCATGTAGGCGTCGTCGATCTCCTTGCCGATGACCTGGTACAGGCCCTTTTCCATGGCCTCCCCCTTGTCCATGGTCTTCACGGTGTGGTAGTCCCTGATGGCCTGGACCTCCTCGATGATCTGTCTGTCGAAGGGAGCCGTCACCTGAGCGCCGTCCTCCCAGTACACCTTGTAGCCATTGTACTCCGGCGGGTTATGGCTGGCCGTCACCACGATGCCTGCCGTGCAGCCTAAGGTGCGCAGGGCGAAGGAAAGCTCCGGCGTAGGGCGGAGGGCATCGAACACATAGGCCTTGATGCCGTTGGCCGCCAGGCACAGCGCCGCCACGTCCGCGAACTCGGGGGACATGCGCCTGGAATCGTAGGCGATGGCCACGCCCTTGCCTTCCGTGCCCTTCTTCAGGATGAAATTGGCCAGCCCCTGGGTGGCCTTGCGGACCGTATAGATGTTCATGCGGTTGGTTCCGGCCCCGATCACGCCCCGAAGCCCCCCTGTGCCGAACTCCAGCTCCTTGTAGAACCTCTCCTCGATTTCCTTCTCATCGTTCCGGATAGCCAGCAGCTCATCCTTGGTGTTTTGGTCGAAATAATCGTCCTCCAGCCAGAAATTGAATTCGTCCCTATAACTCATTTTGCCTCTCCTCTTTTCCGCGCAGGATTTTCAGGATTTCAGGATTCCTCCCCCGTCTGCATTCCGCGCTTCTGCAGACATCCATCTGTTATCATCTTATCATAAATATCCATACTATTCCAGATATTATCCGCAAATTTCCTACGCCCCCATCCAGCGGCTCATCCCTGCCGTGAGCTGCGCGATGTCCAAAGGCTTCACGATATGTTCGTTCATGCCGGCCTCTCTGCCCACGGCGATGTCCTCCGCAAAGGCATTGGCGGACAGGGCGATGATGGGGATGGACAGGGCGTCCCTGCGGGGGAGCTTGCGGATGGCCCGGGTGGCCTCATAGCCGTTCATGACAGGCATCTGGATGTCCATCAGTATCATATCGAAATACCCCTCCGGCATGGATTCGAAGCGCTCCAGGGCCTTCTTGCCGTCCGAGGCGCATTCCACTGCCGCCCCGGTGGCCCCGATGATCTCCATGGCGATCTCCTGATTGATCACATTGTCCTCCACCAGCAGAATCCGCCTGCCCGCGAACCGGGCATCCTCAGAGGCGTTTTCCTCCTTCCGCGCCGCGTCCGCGGTGATTCCCGCACCCCCTCTGAGCTTTAGCAGCAATGTCACCGTGACCCTGGTTCCCTTGCCCAGAGCGCTCTCCACCTTGATGAAGCCGCCCATCATGCGCACGATGTTCTGGGCGATGGTCATACCCAGGCCCGTCCCTTCGATCCGGCTGATCCGGGAATCCTCGGCCCGGCTGAAGGGCTCATAGATGTGGGGCAGGAATTCCTCCGACATGCCGATGCCGTCGTCCTCGAAGATGAAGTCGTAGAAACAGCAGCCGTACTTCTTCACCTCCCGCTCTACCACCGTCAGGCCGATATGCCCGCCGGATGGCGTGAACTTGATGGAGTTGCCCAAAATGTTGGAGAATACCTGGCTGATGCGCCCCTTGTCCCCTGTCACGTCCTCATGCTCCACCCGCTCGGAGGAGACCCTGAGCTTCAGTCCCTTTTCCTCCGCCTGGCCCTGGAGAGAGGCGGATACGTCCGTCACCAATTGGGAAATCCTGAATTCGTCCGACACCAGATCCACATTGCCGGATTCCAGTTCGCTCATGTCCAATATTTCGTTTACCAGAAAGAGGAGGCTGTTGCCGGACGCGGTAATCTTCCCCAGGCAGTCCTGAACTCTTTCCCTGTCCTCCACGTTCTCCGCGGCAATCCTGGTCATGCCCATGATGCCGTTCATAGGCGTGCGGATGTCATGGCTCATCCGGGAGAGGAATTCGCTCTTGGAGGCATTGGCATGGTTGGCCGCCTCGCAGGCCGCCTGAATGGCCCGCTGCTCCCGCATCTCCTTGCGCTTGCTCTCCGTCACGTCCTGGGCCGCATAGACGATTCCGCTGGCCTTTCCCTCCTCGTCGGTGCGGGCCATCACCGCGGTGGCCCGTATCCAGCCGTAATCCTCCCCGCCATCCACTGTCTCCTCCGGCATCTTGCGGTAGGCGAAGGTCACGAAGGGCTGCTCCCGCTTCAGCACCTGGCGCAGGTTCCTGCTGCTCATGGTGTAGAGATAGTTGGCCCTGTCCTCCGGATGGACGAAGGCGTCCGCGTAGATCCGCAGGGCCTGGTCATACTCGGTTCGATCGCCTAAGAGCTCCCGCACATCCTCCAGCTGGCTTACGGCCCGAAGCTGGTTCTGCTCCAGATCCCCATAGTAGGTGGCGAAGAACATACTGCTCAGGCTCTGGATGATGCCGGCCTGCTCCTCCTCCAGCTTCTGGCGCTGCTGCTCCTCCAGCTTTTCTTTGGTGATGTCCCGCCCCAGGACGTTCACCAGTATCTTGCCGTCCCTGCGGATATAGGTCACATGCTGCTCCAGCCACTGCTCCTTAGGCCCCTTCAGGCGATAGCTGCAGATTTCCTCCGAATAGTCCTGAGTCTTTGCCGCCTGGCTGCGCATGTGCTCCGGACTCATGTATTTCCGAAATTTCTCCATGTCCTCGGGAATGACGGAATTCTCCAGCGCCCTCTGGTAATAATGGGTGTACCGCCCTGCGCCTCCGTTCTGGGGCTGGGCGCTCTCGTTGAGCCAGAAGCGCTCGCACTGGTCGTTCTCCAGGTGAATCGTGGTCATCACATGGAAGCGGGACTTCAGGATGGCTGCCATCTGCATGTCCCTCTGAGAGAGAATCTGCTCCTGGCGCACCCGCTTATCCACATCCTGCAGCGCCAGGACCGTATAGTTCCTGGTGCCCTGGTTCCTGCCGAAATACGCGATTACGGCCACATACCGGTATCCGCTCCCCGTCTGCATCTGGCACAGCATATCCAGCTTCTGCAGTCCCGCGTTCCTGGCCTGGATCAGGCCCTCCAGGGAGAATTTCTGCCGGAACTTCTCCTGGTTCTCCGGATGAATCTGGTGCAGCAGGCGGGACTGCATGACCACGTCCCACATCAGGGTCTGGGAGACCCATCCCTCCTGGCTGTAGCCGCCCTCCCGGACCAGGTTCACGTTCCCGTCCTTCAGGTCGATGGCGTATATCCCCAGGTTCTGCTCCCCCAGCGTCCGGGTGACCTCCTGGAGGCGCACGCTGGTCTCATCCAGCTCCAGACTCTCCTTGAGCATATCCTGCACATCCTTGATATAGATCAGGACGGTCTGGTTCCCGTCCGTATAGCCGGAATCCGGCGTCACCTCCAGCATGTTCCAGCGGTAGCCTCCCGGCGAAATCCGCCGGTAGCTGCAGGTCAGATGCTTTCGCCCGGTCCGCAGCACGCTTTTCAGATACTCCATATGGGTAAAGCTCAGGAACCGGTCCAGGTCGTCCGGATGGATGATGCCCTTCTGCTTGAACTGCTCCAGCCAGTCCGTAAAGGTATCCCTTTTGCTGTCTATGGCCCATTCCTCGGCTCCCGACTTGACTACCTCATAGCTGTTCTGGCTCAGGTTCACCCGCAGAATCTTGCGGTAGACATAGCTGAATTCGTCCATGTGGGGCGTCAGCGTGACGATGATGGCGGGCACCTCCCCCTCCCACAGCGTCCGCCTGGCCTCCATGTCCAACGTGCCCAGCACATTGTCGCTGAGGATGGACCTGCTCTCCTGTCTGTCGCCTAAGGCAGGCAATGGGCAGTTGGAACAGGAATTCTCCCACATTCTGTCGCAGACCATCCCTTTCTTCACATCGGGGGCCATCTCTCTGACACGTTGGTTAAAATATAGAATTTCGTGATTGTCCTCCCGGATGACGTATATTCCCGTATTCGGTATGGCATCTAAAATTTTTTCATAATTTCTGCTATCCATGTGCGGTCTCCCCTACTTCCGATCCATTGAAAGCCTTAAGGTTTATTTTAGCACGGAACCCTGTAAGAGTCAAACATTCCCTTGAATCATTCTCTGCCTATTCCGCCACCTTCAGCGAATAGTCGCTTCTGTCCAGAGAGAAATTGGGGTTGTAATAGGGGTCGCCCGCCGCCAGCTCCTTCTTCCACTTCTCCCGGAAGCGCTCCGACTCCCGGTTGTAGCGCCGCGCGCGCTCCCCGGTGTCGTCCAGGCCCCTGGAGGCGGACTCGTAGTGGAACAGCTCCGCGAAGGGCGTGAAGATGTTCAAAAGCCCCATGCGGCGCAGCTTCAGGCAGAAGTCCACATCGTTCAGGGAGACGGCGAAGCCCTCGTCCAGGCCTCCCGCCAGGAGGTAGAGCTCCTTTTTCACCAACAGGCAGGCCCCTGTCACCGCGGTCACGTCCTGGGCGTAGCAGAGCCGCCCCATGTAGCCCAGGTTCTGGCGGTGCTGCTTGTAATGGGTGTGGCCAGCCGTCCTGTGGGCCCCCAACCCGATTACCACGCCCGCGTGCTGGATGGTCTTGTCGCCGTAGTAGAGCTTTGCCCCCACCGCGCCTACGTCCCCGCGCTGGGCGTACATCAGAAGCTCCTCCATCCAGTTGACGGTGATGACTTCCGTATCATTGTTGAGGAGCAGGATGTATTCCCCGGTGGCGCAGTCCACGCCCAGGTTGTTGATGGCGGAGTAGTTGAATTCCCCTCTGTAGGTGACGATGGCGATTTTTCCGCCCTGGCCGCGCAGGGCCTTCTGCCCCGACTGCCCCGGGGCTTCATCCCCCTGCGGATCCAGGGTTCCCCGCGCCTCTCCGTCTGCGGCGCTTCCGTAGTCATAGCCCAGAAGCTGGCTATAGTATTCCTGGATTCCTTTCGTTGTACTGTTGTTCTCTACGATTACAATCTCGTAGTTATCGTAGGTGGATTTCTCCAAAATAGAGGTGACACAGCGGCGCAGGTCGTCCGCGTGATCCTTGTTGGCGATGACGATGGAAATCTTCGGCGTGCCGGCAATATTGTAGCGGATGCGGAAGATGGTCTCGAAGGCCCTGGTGCTCTCGATTTTAAAGTGCTCATAGCCATGCTTCCTCAGATGCTCCGCCACCGCCCCCTTGGCCGCCTCTATGGCATAGGGCTTGGCTCCGATGCCGGAGGCCACGCTGCCCGAGTGGCTCCTCCAGTAGTACATGAGCCTGGGCACATGGACGATTTTCTTCGCGTTGTCCGTCAGGCGCAGGATCATGTCATGGTCCTGGCTGCCGTCGAACTTGGGTCGAAACAGCTCCTCCCCGTCCAGAAGCTCCCTGGAGAAGACGCTGAAATGGCAGATGTAATTGTTGGCCCGCAGATTGTCCGGGGCATAGTCCGGCTTGAAGTGCATGGTCAGCATGCGGTTGATGTCGTCCCCCTTGAAGGTGGTCTCATCGCAATACAGATAATCCGCGTTCTGTTCATTGATAGCCTTCACGTATTCGTAGAGCACGCTGGGGTGCAGCAGGTCGTCCTGATCCAGCAGGCCGATGTACTCTCCCGTGGCCATCTGGAGGCAGGCGTTGGTATTGCCCGCGATGCCGCCGTTCTTCGCCAGGTGCTGATAGCGAATCCTGCCGCCGGATTTTTCCGCGTATTCCCGGCAGATCTCCCCGATATAGCCGTGGGCCTCGTCGGAGCCGTCCGCCAGGCACAGCTCCCAGTTTGCGTAGGTCTGGTTCATGACGGAATCCAGCATCTGTGTCTGGTACTGTCTGGGATTGTTCCACAGGGGCACCAGGATGCTGATCTTCACCATCCGGGGGAACGCGGTCTCCCGCTCTGCCGCGGCCTGCTCCGGGGAGGGGAAGCTCTCGGTGCCGAACTGCTTCATGGCCTGCCTCTCCCGCTTCTTATAGGAGAGCTTCTGCAGCACGCCCCTGGGGCCGCCGCAGTTCCTCAGCCTGTCCCTCTGGCGGATGATCCAGTGCAGCACGTCCCTGGCGGGCCTGCTGAGCTTCCAGAGGGGATTGCCCTTGATGCGGTTCAGCTTCCATTCCAGCTCTTCGTTTTTGGCCTCCAGGTCCGCTATCCGGCCTGCCAGGTCGGCGCATTTCAAATGCTCCCGCTCATAGGCCTCCCTGTAATCCATCTCTTTCATACTCTCGCTCATTTCCATGAAAGCCTCCTGCAATCCCGCCAGTCAGTCAGCCCGCCTGGCTGCCGATTTTCCGCGCCGCGCGGAGTTCTCCTCTCATGCCAGATCCTGTGTCATAGCCAGGGGCATGCGCACAATTTCTATCCGCGCCCGGAGCGTGTTCTCCTCCTGACGCTTCAGTTCCTTCAGATTGATATTGATGTTCGGATCCTCTGTGGGGAAGACGATGCTGGGATAGTCTCTTTCGTCCCTTTGATCCTTCCTGGCTTTGCTGTCCTTTCCTCTGGGCGGCTTCACGATGCGCCCGTTGGCGTACAGCAGCTTCCTTTTATGCAAAGGCACCGCCTCCCCGTTGAAGGTCATCTCCGCGATCTTCACCATGCAGGGGTACATGCCCGGGTCGATGCGCAGCATCTGTACCTGGCCGTCCACCTTAAGCTCCAGCTCTATCAGCCAGTCCCCCTGATAGGCGTCCCTGACGAAATAGGAGCTCTCCTCGCTGTATCCCTGTCCCCTGTCCTCGTAGATCTGCACCCGGTTCACGTCCTCGGAGTCCTGGTATCTGTCCAGCCAGTCCTGGGGATTCATGATGGGGCAGCCGATTTTCTCCCGCAGCTCGGCCATGGAGGAGCGCTTTCCGGTGACGAAGCGCTGGAATTCCCCCTCCTCCTCCCAGAGCTCCTTCACGTCGCTCTCTGTCATGGCGCACTCCTGAAGAATCCAGTCCAGGCTGATTTTCTTGCGCTTCTCATCCTCCAGCAGATACCAGTAGGCCGCCCGGAAGGCCAGCTGTCTGGTTTCCATTGGCTTGCCGAAGGTCCATTCGTAGTCAATCAGCGTCCACTCGCCCTCCAGAAGGCTCTCCAGCGCCCTTTCCCTCTGGGTCCGGGCAGCGCTTTCCTCCGGGGAATCCTCCCCTGCCTTCTGGGCCTTCGCTTCCTTCAGGGCTTCCCCTGCCCTGGGGGCTTCCCCTGCTTTTGGCATCTTCCCTGTCTTCGGAGACGCATCGGACGCTTTCCCCAAATCCTCCTGCATCCGGGGCCGGATAAGCACATTTCCGAAGACAAGGTCGAAGTCGGCCGCGGGGTAATCGCTGTTGTAGCCAACCCGCTCCGTGAACTGCCGGAAGAACCGGCGGAAGGTCTCCGTGTCCCCCCGCTCCAGGCAGCCGTCCATGACCTCCAGCAGCGGTATCCCCTGCACATATTCGAACTGGGCCACGGTCTTCCCCTCCGCCTCCAGCAGCTCACAGGCATTGACGCGCAGGTTCCCGCCCCGGTAGCGCTCCGTCAGGCTCTCATAGGCCGCCTCCATCCCCCTGACATGGGCGACGGCGGCATCGGTCAGGGGGTACTTCCTGACCACATATCCCCTGCCCCTTCCCGAAGTCCGCGTGCTCAGGATCTCCGTGCGGATGGCGTACTCCGGTGCCCGGTCGTTGGAATATTTCACGAACTTGGCGTCAAACCCTTCCCCGATCACCGCCAGATAGGAGTTGGAGAACACGGGGAACAGCCCCTCCTCCACCAGCCCGTCGAAGGCGTTCTTCTCGTTGAAGAGCTGCATCCTGGATCTGTCGAAATTCCGCTTATTGTTGAACAGCTCCCCTTTTTTCGGAAGATATTCGTCGCTGTACAGGGAGGTCATGAATTTATAGTCCGGGTAGGGGTAATAGAACTGCCACTCCTCCGCGCCGCAGCCCGCGAAGATGTTCTCCAGCCCGCCCCTGCCGAAGGTGCGCACGTCCCCGCCCGCCACGTAATTCTCGATGCCGGAGAAATAGGTGCCCAGATGATCCTCCCTGCAGCCCGCGAAATATTTCAGGCCATACCGGTTCTCGATGGCTATCACAATCCTGCCGCCGGGAGCCAGATGGGCCATGAGCCTTTTCAGGTAATCCTCATAGGGCCTGTCACCGCCCATGTAGGCCTGGCCGTACTCGAAGACCCCTATCAGGAAGATGTAGTCGAAATCCGCGGGGAGCTCCGGCTCTATGTCCTTGAAGTTCCCCACCCGGATGGTGATATTGTCGCAGTCCCGGTGCCGGTAGGCATTGATCAGGCTGCGCCTTTTGGACAGCTCCAGGCAGGTCACCGTCCCCGCCTTCCTGGCCAGGGCTCCTGTGATCGCGCCGCAGCCGCTGCCCACCTCCAGCACCTTCGCGTTTTTGTCCATGGGGATCCAGTCCACGATGTTCTCCCGCAGGGGAGAGAGGTGGTACAGAATCGGCCAGACCCTGCGCTCCTCTATGATGCTTTCATACTCCGCCGATGTCCTGTTCCTGGCGATTTCCAGCAGCTCGTCCTCCATGGCTCCCTCGCTGTAGTAATCCTTCCCGGGATACCGACTGTAATCCAAACTTACTTTTCCGATTTCCTCTATCCTTTTTTCCGCCATGTCCCCGCCATTTCCTATTCCATTCACTTCCAGTGCCGACCTGCCGCGGTTCCATGCCGCAGCCGGCGTCCCTGTCCGCCCGGGCCGTCTCCGGGAAGATCCCGTTCCTCACTGCCCCTCCCGGGCATCCGTCACCGTCACCGTGGAATCCATATCGTAATAACCCACCGTATCCTTATCTGACACTACTGTCACATCCAGCACGTCGTAGAGCCTGTGGTACACCTGGAACTTATCCCCCTCATAGCCCGTGACCCCCAGGGAGAGCAGGTACTCCCCGCCCTGAAGGCTCATCTTCTGGGTGAAGGCGATGTCCTTCACCTGCCCCGGCTCGCCGCTCTCCAGGAAGGACTTCTCTATCATGGTGTTGGTGCCGGTGATCTCCGTGCCCAGGGCATCCTTGAAGGAGAAGGCGAAGATCGGGGCCGGCACATGAGCCTGGAACCGCACCCGCATATGCAGGGTGAACTGGCTGCCCTTCAAAATAGCAAGGGCCCGCACCCCCCGCTCGTCCGTCAGATAGTACTCCAGAATCTCCGCCTGCCTGGTGCCGTATTCCTGCACGTCCGGGTTCACCGCCTCCCCGGGCTTCGGCGCGTCCCCCTCCAGGGCCGCCTGCCCCTCCCCTCCGGAGATCCCGCCGGGATTCCCTTCCGGAAACTCATACTGCCCCACCAGCACCCGCTTGTAGGCATCGATCATCTCCTTGGGAGAACCCTCCCCCAAAAGCGTCCCCTTGTTCAGCAGGAAAACCCTGTCGCAGTATTTGCTGATGACGCTCAGGTCATGGCTGACGAAGACGATGGTCTTGCCCATCTTCTTGAATTCCTCGAACTTATGGTAGCACTTGGCCTGGAAGAACACGTCCCCCACGGACAGCGCCTCGTCCACAATCAGAATCTCCGGCTCGATGTTGATTGCCACCGCGAAGGCCAGGCGTACAAACATACCGCTGGAGTAGGTTTTCACCGGCTGGTTCACATAGTCCCCGATGTCGGCGAACTCCAGGATGTCCGGCAGCTTTTCGTCGATCTCTTTATCCGTGAAGCCCATCATGGTGCCGTTCAGGTACACATTCTCTATGCCATTGTACTCCTGGTTGAAGCCCGCGCCCAGCTCCAGCAGGGCGGAGATGCGCCCGTCCACCTTCACCTGGCCGGAGGTGGGGCTTAAGACCCCCGTGATGATCTTCAGGATGGTGGACTTCCCCGAGCCGTTGGTGCCGATGATGCCCACGGTCTCCCCCTTGCGGATGCAGAGGTTCACGCCGTTTAAGGCATAGTGGCGCTTCTGGGCCTTGCCCCTGCTTAAGCCGAAGGCGTCCTTCACCCGGTCCCTGGCCCTGTCGTACAGCTTGTACACCTTCACCAGATCACTGATTTCTATGGCAGGGGGCTTTACCTCCTGCACCTGTATCTTGCTCTCTTGATTTCCCATGTTACCCCCGTTGCCTTGCCTGGCGGCCCCGACCTGCGCCCCGTCCGCCCTCCTGCCGCCTACAGCACATCCGCGAAATGCGGCTTCAGCCGCTTGAACACCGCCACCCCGATGCCGAACAGCACCACAGTGGCGATCCAGAAATACATGGTGGAGAAGAAATCCTCGAAGAACCAGCTCCTCTCATAGATGGCGCTGCGGTATCCGTTGACGATATAGACCAGCGGGTTCAGCTTCAGGATCACCACCCACTCCTCGGGCGCGGTATCGATGTTCCACAGGATAGGCGTGGCCCAGATTCCGATCTGCAGGGCGATGTTGATGATCTGGGTCAGATCCTTGAAGAAGACCACCACGGCGCAGGTGGCATAGCACAGCGCCAGCACGAACACGAACAGGCAGGCGCTGTAATAGAGAATCTGGATGGTGTAAATCGTAGGATAGTACCCGTAGAGCGCCGCCACGATCAGCAGCACCGCCACGAAGAACACATGGATGAAGGAGGCCGCGATGACCTTGATGATCGGCAGGATGCTGATCTTGAACACCACCTTCTTCACCAGATAATCGTACTCCCGCAGGGCGTTGGTGCCATTATTCAGGGCCTCGTTGAAGTAGAACCAGGGCACCAGCCCCGCCGTCAGGAAGAGCACGAAGGGCACGTCCTTCACGCCCCTTCCCGCGCCGCCCATGAGCTTGTCGAAGACAATGTAGTACATCACCACCGTCACCACCGGCTGGGCCAGGGCCCACACCGCCCCCATGTAGGAGCCCGCGTAGCGCTTCTTGAAGTCGTTCTTCGCCAGCTTCCAGATCAGATGCCTGCTCTGGTACAGCTCCACCGGGATGGTGGTGAACTTTTCGTACCATTTGGCAAAGACCAGGCAGGCGACGAGGATCATCCCGCAGGAGAGGGCCTTCTTCAGAAGCTCCTCCTGAGGATCCGCGCTGGGGCCGGGATTCTGATGGATGACGATGGCCAGGGCCATCAGAAGCCCCGCCAGGGAAAACAGGAATATCCCGCCTTTTTTACTGATTTTCATGCATCTGCCTCTTATACTCCTCCAGACCGCCCCAGTTTTTGTCCTTCTCGGTCATGATCAGCTCCATGCCCTCCGGGATGGGCCATTCCACGCCGATGGCAGGGTCGTCGTAAGCAATGCCGCCCTCATCGTCGGGATGGTAGAAATCGGTACATTTATAACAGAATTCCGCGTATTCCGACAGCACCAGGAAGCCGTGGGCGAAGTTCTTGGGCACGAACATCTGCTTCTTGTTCTCCTCGGAGAGCAGCTCCCCGTGCCACTTGCCAAAGGTGGGGGAGCCTTCCCGCAGATCCACCACCACATCGTACACTTCCCCCCGTATCACCCGCACCAGCTTGTCCTGGGGAAACCGCTTCTGGAAATGAAGCCCCCGCAGCACGCCCCTTTTGGACGCGGACTGGTTGTCCTGGACGAACACCTGGGGAATCCCCGCCTCCTTATAGGCCTGGTAATGATAGGACTCGTAAAAATACCCCCTCGCGTCGCCGAACACCGCGGGCGTGATGACCTTCAGCCCCTCTATCCCGCATGTCTCTACCTGAATCTTGCCCATCGCAAGCCCCTCCTTCTCCCTCTATGTTCTTTTTACCCCGGATTTTTATCCGGTCTGTCGTCTGTTTTTCTACGGTATCTGCAGATAGCTCACATTCATGTCCACATTCCCCGCGATGCCGTCCACCGCGCCCTTGGAGGTGTACTGCCACATATGGTAGTATCCCTGGTACAGCGGCGTATGCCGGTATTCCGCCAGCCAGATGCAGTAATGCTCCAGCTTGTCCACATGGAGATTGTTGTTGTACCAGTTGCGGCTGGCGTAGACCCCCGCCGTATAGCCCGCGTTGGCGATGGTGCGGCAGAAGGCCTCGCACACCGCCGTCCTGGTCTCCACGTCCAGATTGTCCGCCCGGCCGTTCCCTCCCGCGCCCTCGGTGTCGATGAAGATGGGATAGTCCAGGTCGTACTCCCGGATGAGCTGCAGCACCGCGGAGGCCTCCTCCACAGCCTCCACCTCATTCACCGCCTGGGTGAAGAAGTATACCCCCACCGGCATGCCGCTGGCGGCGGCGCCCCGCATGTTGGCGGCGAAGCAGGAATCCACCACCAGGCTCCCGGTGGTGGAGCCGCGGTACCCCGCCCGGATGATGGCGAACTCCACGCCCGCGTTTTTCACCCTGTCCCAGTCTATCTCGCCGTTCCACTTGGACACGTCTATGCCCACCCTGGAATTGGCGGTGGTCTTCTGGAGCTGCTGGATTTCCGTGGCGTCAGCGTCCGCCACCGCGTCCGCCACCTCCGTGTCCTCCGCGGCCACGTCGATGTCCGCCTCCGTCAAAAGCAACAGGGAGATGTCGTCGATGGCCACATACTCCACCTTATCCTTCACCCGCACCTTTGTCTTGTTCTCCGGCACCCGGTAGCCCTCCATGGGCATCAGCTCCACGTAATACTCCCCCGCCGCCAGGTCGCCGATATAGATGACGCCGTCCTTGTCCAGGTCCTTGTACTCCCCCAGCCGCTCCAGCCTGACGAAGAAGCTCTCTCCCGTGACCAGTTCCCCCTGGGTGTCCACGATCTGGATGCGCAGGTCCTTCTCCACGGAGGTGACCACCATGGAAAGCCTGGCGGCATTGTCCTTGGCCGCCTCCAGGATGGGGTTCACCTCCGGGTCGAAGAAGGTGTCGTCCTTCAGGAATGCCGACAGATCGTCCCCGATCTGCCCGTTCACCACGCCATTGTTCCCCGGGCCTGACTGGCCGCCCGCGTCCTTAGACCCGCTTTCCGCCGGGGGCTGCGCCGTAGCCTTAGGCGCCCCGCCGCCCCTGTCCCCGTTGGCGTACAGCACCAGGAGGGAGACCAGCAGGATTACCCCCATGGAGGCCAGGATGGCCATTCTGCGTATCTTAGAGTCCATTTGCTACCTCTACCAGATATTCTCCGTAATGGGTCTTCATCAGAGGCTGCGCCAGCGCGAGCAATTGCTCCTTGTCGATGAAGCCTCTCTTGTAGGCGATTTCCTCGATGCAGGAGATGTAGAGGCCCTGTCTCTTCTGGAAGGCCGCCACGAAATCCGCCGCGTCCAGCAGGGAGTCGTGGTTCCCGGTGTCCAGCCAGGCGAAGCCCCGCCCCAGGGTCTCCACCCGCAGCGTCCCCCTGCGCAGATATTCATTGTTCACGCTGGTGATCTCCAGCTCCCCTCTGGCCGAGGGCTTTACGTTCCTGGCGATTTCCACTACATCGTTGTCATAGAAATACAGGCCCGGCACCGCGTAATTGCTCCTGGGCTTCTCCGGCTTCTCCTCGATGGAGAGGGCCCTGCCGGTCTCGTCGAACTCCACCACCCCGTACTCTCTGGGGTCGCGGACATAGTAGCCGAAGATGGTGGCCCCCTTCTCCCTGGCCGCCACCTCCCGCAGCACTCTGGAGAAGCTCTGTCCGTAGAAGATATTGTCCCCCAGCACCAGAGCCACCCTGTCGCCGCCTATGAAGTCCGCCCCGATCAGGAAGCTCTCCGCCAGGCCATTGGGATGCTCCTGCACCGCGTAGGACAGCTCCATGCCAAGCTGGTGCCCATCTCCTAAAAGCTCCCGGAACATGGGCAGATCCCTGGGGGTGGAGATGATCAGAATCTCCCGGATGCCCGCCAGCATCAAAGTGGACATGGGATAATAAATCATCGGTTTATCGTATACCGGCATAATCTGCTTGGAGACCGCCTTCGTCAGAGGATACAGCCTGGTGCCGGAGCCTCCCGCCAAAATGATTCCCTTCATAACATACCTCCTCCGCGCGTCAAAACGCGCCAAATGGGAACGATGCGATTCGTCCCCATTCTGAACAATTCCTTACTTTCCGTACATGTCGTCGTAGTACTTCTGGTAATCGCCGCTGGTCACGTTCTTCATCCACTCCTCGTGCTCGAAGAACCACTGAATCGTCCGGCGGATGCCCTCCCTGAACATGGTCTCCGGGTACCAGCCGATGGCGGATTTGATCTTGTCCGGGGCGATGGCGTATCTGCGGTCATGTCCCTTGCGGTCCTCCACGTAGGTGATCAGGTCTGTGTTCACATGGGCCTTTCTGGGGTCGTCGTCCGGCAGCATCTCCTGCAGGGTCTCCAGGATGATGTGGATGATCTCGATATTCTGCTTCTCATTGTGGCCGCCTATGTTGTAGGTCTGGAACAGCTCGCCCTGCTCCTGGACCATGTCGATGGCCTTGGCGTGGTCCTCCACATAGAGCCAGTCCCTGACGTTCTTGCCGTCTCCGTAGACAGGGAGCTTCTTCCCCTGGAGCGCGTTGTTGATGATCAGGGGGATGAGCTTCTCCGGGAACTGGTAGGGGCCGTAGTTGTTGGAGCAGTTTGTGATATTGGCCGGGAACCGGTAGGTGTCCATATAGGACTTCACCAGCATGTCCGACCCGGCCTTGCTGGCGGAGTAGGGGCTGTGGGGGTCGTAGGGCGTATCCTCATAGAAGAACGCGCTGTCGTCATCCGGCAGGGAGCCGTACACCTCGTCCGTGGACACATGCAGGAACTTCTTCCCCGGCTGGAAGCCCCCCTCCGGCAGCTCCCAGGCCGCCTTGGCGCAGTTGAGCATCACCGCCGTGCCCAGCACATTGGTGCGCACGAAGACCTCAGGATTGCGGATGCTCCTGTCCACATGGCTCTCCGCCGCGAAATGCACCACCCGGTCGATGTCGTTCTCCGCGAATATCCGGGAGATGGCCTCCTTGTCGCAGATGTCCGCCCTGATGAAGGTGTAGTTCGGATTGCCCTCCAGGTCTTTCAGGTTCTCCAGATTGCCCGCGTAGGTCAAAAGGTCCACGTTGATGACGCGGATGTCATCTCCGTATTTGCGGAACATGTAATGGATATAGTTGGAGCCGATGAAGCCGGCGCCTCCTGTCACAAGATAAGTACGCATTTTTTCTCTCCTTCCTGTAGCTGATGATACGATTTATACTGTTTAACAGCTAAAACTTCCGAGTAACCCGACTGCATAACGCCAGCCATATACGTTCAACCAGTGCAGTACGATAAATTCTGGCGTTATGCAGTATAGTATGGCGTAAAAAGCCAAATACATTCTTATACCCCTGGCGCGCTTTGGCGCGCATACCAATCAATATTTGGAAGTTTACTTCCAAACTTATTCCACCGGATCCTCCTGAGGCTCCCTGACAAAACGATAAAGCACGAAGGGATACTTGCCCAGCTGCTGATACCCGTAGTTCGCCGTAATATGGTATCCCATCTCCCCCACCGCGTTCCTCTCGTCCTCGCTCATGAACTCCGGGGTGAAATACCACACATCGGCCGCGGTGGCCATGGAATAATCGCCGTTCACGACCTCCGTGCCCGGGAAATAGTGGGAGAGCACCGTCCAGCCGATATGCTGGATGCCGTTGCTCACAAGCTGGGTATCCTCCCCGGGCTCCCCGATGTACTGCAGGACCTCCTCCGTCCTCTGATTCTCGCCCTCCACAGTGGCCTTCCAGACCTTATAGTTGTCAAGGCCCCTCACCAGCAGAACGGCCAGAATCAGTACCAGAACACATCTTGCCGCGGTGGTAAACCACCCCCTATGGAACCGGCCCTCCAGCCCCTTCAGGAGATCCAGGACCCGCTTCGATCCCCCCGCCAGCATCATGGCGGTGACGGCGCAGAGCGGATACAGATATCTGCCCGTTATCAGGGGCCGCACCAGGACGCTGAGCCCATAGGCGAAAATCAGCGTACCCGCAATCGTCAGAGCGCCTACCGCAAAGGTAAAGGTCTCGTCCGACCATCCCTTTATCGACGGCACCGCCACATGGATCAGAACCCCGTCTTCCTTCCTCTCCGGACGGCAGACCCCGGACTCCGCCAGGAACAGTATGATGCCAATCGCCAGCAGAAGCCCCAGGACGATTTTGCTCATCCCGGCGCCGCAGCCTATCATGTCGAGGCTGCTCCCCATCCCTTCGATCTCCTTCATCCACCAGTTGCGGCTCACATTCCCCGTGGCCCGGAACAGCTGGCTCAGCCAGGGGGCATAGATTGCCAGGAGCGCCGCCATGGAGGCCAGCCCCTTCACCCATACCCGGCCACGGTACCGCAGATACGCGGCCACGCTGGCCACGAACATCATGATCGCCGCCGTCACCAGCGCGTAATAATGGGAATAGGCCGCCACGCTGGCCCAGAACACCATGCCGATCCACCCCGCCGCCCAGCTGCCGCCAAGGACGCGGGAGACGCAGTAGAAGCATCCGCCCACCCCCAGGAACGCCAGCGCGTACATGCGGATTTCCATATTGTACTCCAGGCAGGGCGCCGACAGGCCGGATATCACCACGAAGAAGGCCGCCGGAAGCCCTCCGTACCGCTTCCGCAGCAAAGTGACCGCCCAGAGGATGCCGATGCAGAAGGGAACAAAGGACGCGAAATGGTACACCGGAACCGTATAGCCGAACAGCTCCGCGAATGCCTTCATCCACACGAAATGCAGGGGCGGATGATTCTCCTCATTGGTCAGGATCCAGAACAGCTCCTCCCATCCACCCCGTATGGCATTACAGGTATAGGCCTCGTCCCCCCACACCACATTGTCGAATATCATCCTGAAATTCAGGCAGATTACCAGCGCCGCCAGCCCATACAGGCTTATGGGGAACAAAACCCTGCGGCAGAACCTGACTAACGGCAGATTCCGGTATCTGTCCCAGGCCACAGCCACCTTTATCCTACCCGTCTCATGAATCCACTCGGCCGCGGCGATCAGCCCCGCGGACCCGCACGCCAGAAGGACGTATTTCAGCGAGAACACCGGCGACCGGTCCAGCTTTTCCAGAACGGAAACGCCCTCCTCGCACATGACCGTCATCACGATGGCCGTGAAAAGCGACGACAGCAGGGCGTAGGCCGCATACCGCCCAATGGCCTGCAGCGCCGTCAGCGCCTCTTCCTTTTTATAAAGTCTGCGCACCAGCAGAGGGATCACGGGTGCCATCAACCCAAAAATCAAAGCCTGCATCTTCCTGTGCAATCTCCTTCATGATAAGAAAAAGGATGACCGCAGCCATCCTTCCTCCCGAATCCGTTTAATAGCCAAGGTAGCTGATATTCATATCTACGTTTCCGCTGATGCCGCTGACGCTGCCGGTGGATCTGTACTGCCACAGATCGTATCTGCTCTTGTAGGTAGGGGCCGCCGCGTACTGGGCCAGCCATATCTTGTAGGCGCTCAGGGAACCCGCGTCCATCCTGGTCTCCAGCCAGTATTTGTTGGAGTAGACCCCCGCCGTGTAGCCCGCGTTCTGAATGGTCTGGCAGAAGGCCCTGCAGACAGCCGTCCTCGTGGTCTTGTCAATCTTGTCTCCCCGTCCGCCGCTGGATTCCACATCCAGGAAGACCGGGTAGGAAATCTTGTAGTTCTTGATCTGATCCAGCACCATGGAGGCCTCCTCCACAGCTTCGACCTCATCCACGGCCTGGGAGTAGAAATAGACGCCTACCTTCAGTCCGGCGGCGATAGCGCCCTGGATGTTTTCCTGATATCTGGGATCCACGATCAGCTTCCCTTCCGTGGAGCCTCTGTATCCGCAGCGGATGATGACATAGGAGATGCCCGAATTCCTCACCGAGGCCCAGTCGATCTTCCCATTCCATTTCGACACATCGATGCCTACGGCGCCGCTGCCCACCACCAGAGAGCCGTCGCTGGCGAAATTATACTTGGCGCCCTGGATGACCTGTTCCCCGGTGACCTTATTGCCATCTGAGGTAAAATAGTACACCTTTCCGTCAATGGTCTGCCAGCCGGTATACCGGGCCTCTGCCTTCACGTAAAAGGCGCTGGCCGTATAATAGTCGGCATTGGTGGCCTCCCGGTAATTATTGTTCTCCATCACGTATATCTGACGGCCCGACGCGTCCTTTAACAGCGTGCCCGTGTCCTCTCTGGGATTCTTCTTCACCGTGACGGCGCAGGTGGCGGTGACCATCTCTGTCCCTTCCGTGTAGCTGATGGTGATAGTGGCGCTGCCCACTGCCACCCCTGTCACGGTGACCACATTGCCCTGGGCGCTGACAGCCGCCTTCCCCGCGTCGGAGGATGTGGCCGTCACGTTCACCGCCGCGGACGCGTTCACCACCTCCGCGGTAATGTTCACCGGGACCTGGGTGTAGATCGTCATGGCATTT
>CAOOJO010000004.1 GCA_948496895.1 uncultured Acetatifactor sp.
CAGACCCTTCCGCGGCTGCCGTCTCCTCCACCGCTTCTTTCCCGGAGGCACCATCCGCCGCATCCTGGGTCCATTCGCTGCCCTCTGTCCAATCCCCGTTAAACGGCGCCCAGATTTCCCCGCTGTTGGCCTTTACGTTCACCGCGATATGGCCTCCGGCCACATTGACCCTCTGGCCGCTCAGCACGCCCACATACTCCGCCGCGTTCACCGCGGGCAGCGTCATCACATAGTCGCTGTCGTCATTGTTCACCGTGACAAGGACGGACTCCCCATTGTAATTCCTGGAGAAGGCGTACTGGCGGTTGGTCAGGAGCACCTCCTGGTAGTCCCCGTAGGAAAGGGCCTTTATCCTCTGCCGCGCCTTGCCCAGCGCCGCAATCAGGCGCGTGCAGGCGTTCTTCTCCAGGGCATCGCCGTAGTCTGCCAGGGAAAGGGCAGGGCGAAGAGAATCATCCGAATACCGTTCCTTCCTGCCCTCAATTCCGAATTCCGAGCCATAGTAAACCGAAGGGATGCCCGGCAGCGTGTACAGCAGTACATGCACCGGCGCGAAATGGGCCTTGTTGTTCAGCTTCGTGTAGATCCGCTCCACGTCATGGTTGTCCACGAAATTGTACAGCTTCAATCCGTCCGGCCGGTTCCCGCCCATTCCGTACAGCCGCTTCACCGTGTGGGCGATCTCGAAGTAATTGTGGTCGTTGTGCCCGGAGTACAGGGCCTTGTGCAGATGGTAATTGGTGACGGAGTGCAGCGTCCCCTCGTTGACCCAGCGAGTGTAGTCCCCGTGGATGACCTCGCCCATGAGCCAGAATTCCGGCTTCACCTCATCCGCCACACGGCGCAGCGCTCTCATATAGTCGAAATCCAGCACATCCGCCGCATCCAGCCTTATGCCGTCGATATCGAACTCCCTGACCCAGAACCGCACCACGTCGCAGATATAGTCCCTCACCGCGGGATTGTATTGGTTGAGCTTGGCCAGCAGGTCGTAGCCGCCCCAGTTCTCATAGGAGAAGCCGTCGTTGTACTGGTTGTTCCCCCAGAAATTCACGTTGCGGTACCAGTCCTTATAAGGGGAATTCTCCCGCTTCTCCCGGATGTCCCGGAAAGCGAAGAAGTCCCGCCCCGTATGGTTGAACACGCCGTCCAGGATGACCCGGATTCCCTGCCTGTGGCACTCCGCCACATAATTCGTCAAATCCTCGTTGGTGCCCAGGCGGCTGTCCAGCTTTTTGTAGTCCGTGGTCTCATATCCATGCCCCACGGACTCGAACAGGGGCCCGATATAAATCGCGTTGCAGCCGATTTCCTTTATGTGGGCTATCCAGGGAATCAAAGTGTTCAGCCGGTGCACCGGCTCCCCGTAAGAATTCTCCCTGGGCGCTCCGGTGAGCCCCAGGGGATAGATATGGTAAAATATCGCCTCATCGTACCATGCCATGTCGCATTTCCTCCTGTCTGACCGCCATTTACGGCAGTTTGTGCCGTTATGCGCAGTCGTGCCGCTTCTGCGGTTTCTTTTTCAATTTCTTTTCCAGTATAATCCGAATGAAGGAAATAGTCAACCGCAAGGATAGACAGGTAGACGCGGCCGCGGAGGCTTCATCCGCGCCGCGCCCTTTCCGGTCTCCTTCGGTAATGCTTTAGAAGGATAAGTGCCATGATTGCTATCAGCAGACAACCAGCATAGATTGTCAGATTCTGCTTTGCCGTGCCTGTATTTCTGTCTCCGACTGACTCCGATGGTTTTCCTCCAACCGGAGGCGTTTTTCTGGATTCATTTCCGCCCGGCCCTCCTCCCAACATGCCCGATTCCCCTGGTTCCCCGAATCCCTCCTGCATATCCGGCATTCCTGGTCTGCCCAATCCTTCTGATATATCCGGTTCCCCTGGTTCCCCGAATCCGCCCGGCATGTCCGGCTGCTGGAACCGCTCCGCAGAGCCAGCGTCCGCATCCTCTCCGCCCTCTCCCGGGCCCGCCTCTCCACCAAAGCCAGGAAAGTCCATACCAGCCCCATTGAACTGGAAGCCCTGCCCGCCCATGTTGAACACGCCCATGGCCTCAATATCAATAGAAGAGGCATCCACCAGAGAGGACGCGTCTGCCCGCTGCCCCGCGTCCGTGGAAGGTATCCTGCCCTCCAGCTGCCCCTGGATGCTCTCCGCCCGCAGCAGGACAGTCTGATACAGCATCTCCGCCGCCGTCCCGTACTCAGCAGCCGTATAGAATGCCGTAGGATCCGTCTCCACCAGTCTGTCGATCCGGCTTCGGATGCTGCTGTAGATCTCCGCAAATCTCCCGCCGGAGACATATCCTTCCACCAGCTCCCGCAGATATTCATGATACCTTGCGAGATAATCCCCATCCTCCAGCAGCGCGTCGAAAAACGCCGTCCCCTGGAAGGGGGTATCGATGGCGTCATTGACCACCCCGGATGCGCCGTCCCCGGCGCCTATGCCCATGCCTCCGAAGGACAGGTTATAGTCCCACGGAATAATGTTCAGCCTCCCGCCATTCTCATACAGATAATAATTGTGGGCCATATTTCCGGAGAGGCTGTCCATGTTCACGGAGAAGGTATGCACCGCCATGTACTTCAGCACATTGTCGATGTCCAGGCACTCCTCCAGGCCTGTCCCCTGGTTTATGTTCTTCAGAGCCGCGACCACTCTTTTGTGGTCTTTCTTGCCGCTGTCCGTCACCTCTCCGTCCCATATGGTGGAATAGCTGTCCAGCTCATCATCCGTATAATTTAAATCCGCCCCGCCGGAACTTTTGGAGAACGAACCGCCGCCCTGTCCTCTTCCGCCGCCCGAATCCTGATCCGCAAAGCCGGCGCCGCCGGAATCCCAGCCGCTGGGATTGCGCTCGGAAAAATCAGGCCCACCGCTAGACCTGCCGCCTCCCATGCCCATCCCCTCCGGCTTGTAAAGGTTTCCGCCCGCCGCGCCGTAGTTGCGCAGCAGAAAGCTGTCCTCCACCGCCTCCAGCGCCAAATATACGCCCCAGTATGTACCATTCACCGAAATTTCGGCATAATTGTACAGGGAAGCGTCCGCCCCAAGGTACTGGTACATGTCATAGACAATGGCCTCTTTCATATTCGTGGCATCGGCATAGTTATTGTTCAGAATCAGCTTGTCAAGCCCCAGGCAGGTCTGCCCCTCCACATAATGGTCGAATTCCAGCTTCAGGCTGTACCTGTCCGTGTCCGGATCCGAGGCGATGGCCGACAGGCTGGTATTTCCCTTTGGCCGGATGCCCACGTTCTCTACCCTCACGCCATTGATGACCACATCGCAGGAAGCATACTCCTCCGCCATGGCATTTGCCAGCAGTTCCTCCCAGGCTCCGTCCTCCATCCGGATATCAATCTGTATCACCGAATCCTTTTGGAACAGCGCTGTCTCATATTCCAGGGCAACGCCAGCGCCGCCAGCCGCCTCCCCTAACTCTCCGGAGAATGCCACCGCCAGCACACAGGCCAGCACAGCCGCCACCATAGCGATACAGGCGATTTTCGTTGCGTATCTGCTGCCGATCATGACATATAATCCCCATTGTAGCTCACCAGAGTGGCGCTGCTTACGCCTTCAAGAGCGCTCAGCGCGTTCACAAAGGCAGTCTCCCCATCCTTCATGGAGATTTCCGCCGTCAGCTCGATGCCGGAAGCGTTTACTGTCTTTGACTTCACCGCGAACCGGGCCACCGCATCCTTTGTCATGGCCATGGCGGCGGACTCCACCTGCCCATCCTGACAGTTCAAAATCAGTATGTACGGATTTTCGTGCATCTTCCGATTGGAAAATACCAACAGGATGCCCCCTATCACCACGGAGCCGATGACGGCCAGGGGAATCATCCCCGCGCCGATGACGATGCCCGCCGCGATGGCCCAGAACAGATACACAATCTCCATGGGCTCCTTGATGGCCGCCCGGAAGCGGACAATGGAGAGCGCGCCCACCATGCCCAGGGAGAGCACCACATTGGAGGTCACCGCCATGATCACCAGCGTGGTCACAAGGGCAAGCCCCACCAGAGCCATGGCGAAGCCCGAGGAATACATGACCCCGCTGAAGGTCTTCTTATAAACCAGGAAGATGAACAGCCCCATCGCAAGGGCGAACGCCAGTCCTATAAAAGTGTCGATAGCCGAAAATTCCGTCACGCTTTCCAGAAAGCTGGATTTGAAAATATCATTGAATGTCATGCGCTTATTCTCCTTATCTCCGTTTTTACCATTCTTATCGTTCTTCCCATGGTCTCCACCGTCTCTATCCGAAGCGCCTGCCGGCCTGGTATTTGGAGAAGGCCTGCTGCCTCAACGCTCCTGTCTGCACCAGCCTTCCGATGATCTCCGGCAGGAAGGCATCGTACTTTACCTCCAGTATCATGTCCCGGGGCCGGTCCGTGGCGCTGATGTCAGGCATCTCTCCCTCCGGAAACCTCCGGCAGTACAGGCTGGTGCGGATCTGGGAGTCAAAGGTGATCCGCACGTTTCCCGGCCCGTAGAGATAGGCCTCCCTCACATAGGACACCAGCACCCTGGGGCGCAGGGCCTGATAGCCCATCTTCGC
The DNA here is from genome assembly GCA_948496895.1 of uncultured Acetatifactor sp. Classification (GTDB taxonomy): domain Bacteria; phylum Bacillota; class Clostridia; order Lachnospirales; family Lachnospiraceae; genus Acetatifactor. The sequence goes on from CAOOJO010000004.1 coordinate 4,585, forward strand.
GTACAGCTCCTGCACCAGAGCCGCCGGATGCCCCCGCATCCAGCCCGTGCCTCCCTCCAGCAGCCTCCTGCATTCCCCCTCCGTAATCTCCGCGTCGTACTTCCGGCACAGGGAATCATCCTTGACCTTTTTTTCCAGAAGGATGAAGGAGAAGTCGTCATTGTAATACCTGATTCGGAACTTCTCCCGGCGCGGGACGCCGCAGACCTTCTCCCGCAGGGCCCTGTCCGCGAAATTGTCGAAATAAATGCTCCTTATCAGATACCGGCCCTCCGGATCCCCGTGGGGGTCTGTCCGCATCACCCTCCGCAGACGGCTGCGAAGCTCCAGATACTGGTGATACCCGATGCCGTACTTCAGCTCATGGCGAAAGCTCTCCCTCTGTTCCATCCCTGTCCTCCCTGTCCTGTCCCCGGGCCCGCCCGAATCCCGGAACGTGTTCTCCGTGCATAGGGAAAGTATAAGGGGAGCTCCTGAAATGTACCTGAAATAAACTGTGTATCTTTTTTGAACAATTCAGGAGAAGGGGGCCAGCGGAATAGTGGCCCTTATTAGGATATGTTCCCCGTCCGGCCGCTTCGCCCGAATCTGGCCGCCATGGGCCTGGATGATGGCAAGCGCCATGGAAAGGCCGATTCCCGTGCCCCCTGTCCGGGCAGAGCGGGACTCGTCTACACGATAGAAGCGGTCGAACAGCCTGTCCAGATCCGCTGTCCGGGGGAGGCTGCAGCTATTCTCCACCTGGATGCAGGCCCTGCCCCGCTTCCGGTAAATCTCCAGGCAAATCTCCCCGCCCTCGTCCGAGTGCTTCACCGCATTGTCCAGAAGAATGGATATAAGCTGGCGGATGGAATCCTCGTCTCCATTGACTACGATTTTTTCTTCTATGAGCTGGGAATAGCGCTTTTCTCTGGCCCTCGCAAGCGCCGCGAAAGGCTCCGCCACCTCCCAGGCCGCATCGCTCAGGGAGAACTCCGCCATCTCCGGAAAAGGCCTTTCCTCGTCCAGCCTGGAGAGCGCCACCAGGTCGTTTACAAGTCTGCCAAGGCGCATGGTCTGCTTCTGGATGTTCGCGATCCATTCATCCCCCTCATGCTCCATGGCCGCCACATCGGCGCTGGCGGCGATAGAAGCGATTGGTGTCTTCAGCTCATGCCCCGCGTCCGTGATGAACCGCTTCTGCCGCTCTATGTTCTCCACAAAGGGACGTATGGCATATTGGGAAAAGAACAGAACCAGAAGAAATACCAGGAACAGGCTGATGATTCCCGCCCCCAGGGACACGAAGAACAGGGAGCGCATGAACTGCAGGGAATCCGCCACATTTAGGAACAGGACCGTGATTCCCCGCTCATCCATGCTGACGAGATATCGGTACTCTTTATAATATCCTTTCGTTTCCCCCATGGAGAGGATCCTCTGCGTATATTCTCTGGCCAAGTCCTCATCTATGGAGGAGATATGGTCTCTGGCAAGGAACAGGATATGTCCCGTCCGGTCGCAATGGGCGGCAAAAAAGCGCGTGGTGAACTCCGCCTCCGGCCCTCCCCCCGGCATGTCCGCCATGGGGGGAAGCGGAGCCTCCGGCCTGTGGAAAGCCCTCTGCTCTCTGGCCAGGAGATTCGCCGCCATCTCGTCCCGGACAGCCGTGGTCCTATAATAATTCCCAAGATTGATTCCCGCCACCAGAACCGCCATCACCGTGCCGAAAGCCGCCATGGCCGCCAGAATAAATCTCCTCCTCATTTTTTTCAGCATCCTGTCTCCTCCAGTGAATACCCCGCGCCGCGGATGGTCCTGATTTCCACCCGGCTTCCCATCTCCCGCAGCTTCCTGCGGACGAAGCCGATGTGGGTCCAGACCACATCGATGCCGGACTCCGAATCCTGTCCCCATATCTTATCCATCAGATGATCCGTGGAGAACACGAACTGTGGGTGCCGCAAAAAGAGCTCCATCAGCTGGAACTCCTTATTGTTCAGGCGCACCCACTGTTCGCCGCAGCCCAGCAGATACCGATTGCGGTCCAGACGCAAATCGCCAAAGACCAGAAAGGCTTCCGCATATCCGGCGCTCCTGCGGGAGAGAGCCTTCACCCTGGCGATGAACTCTCTGCTGGCAAAGGGCTTGGGCAGATAATCGTCCGCCCCGGCCTCCAGCCCGGCCACCCGATCCTCGATTCCCGCTCTGGCCGTCAGCATCAGCACGGGAACCGCCGACCCGCTCCCCCGTATCCGGGCCAGCGCCTCCATCCCGTCCACTTTCGGCATCATGATGTCCAGCACGATCACATCATACGCCGTGCCCTGGAACCGCTCCAGCGCCTCCTCTCCATCGTGAACCACGTCCACGGAAAACCTGTTCTTTTCCAGCAGGAATTTCAAAGCCTCTGCAAGCTCCATCTCATCCTCTGCAATCAAAACGCGCATAATGCCATCCCCCAATTCCATGTCAAGCTTACCTCGAATCCACAGCCACTGTCAATACTCTGGCGCAAACCCGGCAAAACAGCCGCAAAACAAGCCCCTTATGCAAATTGCTTTGCAAATTGCTTTTTTCGGCAGATATGGTATAATATCTTTATCAATTATTTTGAAAGAACCACTTAAGTGAAAGGACAAGCATGGAAACCCGTAAAATCAAGAATGGACACCGCACAACCTATTTTCTGATTGGAAGCTTCACCCTGCTGCTGCTGGTCAGCATAGGGGCCTTCATCTGCCTGGGCCAATACATGAGCAGAGAGAGCGAAAAATCCATCCACACGGTGGGCGATCTGTACATGGCCGGCATCAACAACCATATCACGGCCCATTTCCGCACGCTTATCGACCTGAAGCTGGAGCAGGCCGAGGCGGTGGTGGAGGTGGTCCCGTCAGACATAGCCGACAGGGAGGAGCTGTACCAGGAGCTGGTCTACCGGTCCAGCGTCAGGAACTTCAATTATCTGGCTCTGTATTCCTCGGACGGAAAAATGGAGATGCTGGACGGGAGTCCTCTCCAGCTCGCGGATCCCGATTCCTTCCTGGAGTCCCTCCTGCGCCATGAGAAAAAGATAGCCGTTGGCTATGATTCCCTGGGCAACGAGGTGGTCATCCTGGGCGTCAACGCGGAGTATCCCATGGAAAACGGCGAACCATGCATGGCCCTGGTGGCCGCCGTCCCCATAGATTACATCAGCGCCATGCTGGGCACGGACGAGGAGAACGCCCTGATATCCTCCAACATCATCCGCAAGGACGGCAGCTTCATCATCAGCGATATGGGCATGGACTACGCGGATTACTTCGAAAGCCTGTACGAGCGCTATCCGGACAGCGACCGCCAGAAGATAGACGCTTATATCCGGGAGCTTTCCGATGCCATGGAAAACAAGGAGGACTATTCCGCCGTCCTGAATTTCGGGAACACCAGCCAGCAGACCTATTGTACGCCGCTCCCCTATTCGGAGTGGCATCTGGTGACGGTGCTGCCCTTCGGCACCCTGAACGAGACCGTGGAGAATCTGAACGCCAACCGGACCTTCGCCACATTGCTGGTCAGCGCCATTATCCTCACTGTGCTGCTGGCAATCTTCTTTATCTATTTCAGGATGACCTGCAAGCAGCTCAGGGATCTGGAGGCAGCCCGAGAAGAGGCCCTGGCGGCCACCAGGGCCAAGAGCAAGTTCCTCTCCAATATGAGCCACGATATCCGTACGCCCATGAACGCCATCGTGGGCATGACGGCCATCGCCACGGCACATATCGACGACAAGGACCAGGTGATGAACTGTCTGAAGAAAATCACCCTCTCCGGCAAGCATCTTCTGGGGCTGATCAATGATGTGCTGGACATGTCCAAAATCGAAAGCGGCAAGATGACCCTCACCGCGGAACGGGTGTCCCTGCAGGAGGCGATAGAGGGCGTGGTAGGCATTGTGCAGACCCAGGTAAAGGGGAAGAACCAGAACTTCAATGTCCATATCGACAATATCCTGTCGGAGGACGTATACTGCGACAGCGTCCGCCTGAACCAAATCCTGCTGAACCTCCTGTCCAATGCCGTGAAATATACCCAGGAGGGCGGCCTGATTCAGCTCTCCCTGTACCAGGAGGACGCGCCCCCTGAGAAGGGCGGGGACTATGTACGGACGCATATCATCGTAAAGGACAATGGCACCGGAATGTCCCAGGAATTCCTACAGCATGTCTTCGATTCCTACTCCCGTGTGGACAGCATGCGCGTGCACAAGACAGAGGGAGCGGGCCTTGGCATGGCAATCACGAAATATATCGTGAATGCCATGGGTGGCAGCATCAACGTGAAAAGTGAACTGGACAAGGGTTCGGAATTCCATGTAATCCTGGATTTCGAAAAGGCCGATTCTCCGGAAATCGATATGATTCTTCCCGCCTGGAAGATGCTGGTGGTGGACGATGACGAAACCCTGTGCCGCACCGCCGTGGACGCCCTGGATTCCATCGGCATCCAGGCCGATTGGACCATGAGCGGCGAGAGCGCCATCACAATGGTGGAAAAGCACCACCAGACCCGGGACGACTACCAGATTGTCATGCTGGACTGGAAGCTCCCCGGCATGGACGGCCTTTCCGTTGCCAGACAGATCCGGCGAATCGTAGGCCAGAACATGCCCATCATCCTGATTTCCGCCTATGACTGGAGCGAATTCGAAGTGGACGCAAAGAAGGCGGGCATTGACGGCTTTATCGCCAAACCCCTCTTCAAGTCCACGCTGTTCTACGGATTGAAGAAATATATGGGCGTGGAGGACACTGCGGTTTCAGATGACAATGAGAAAGAACTGTCCGGACGGCGCGTCCTGGTGGCCGAGGATAATGAACTGAACTGGGAGATATTGCAGGCGCTGCTGTCGGATATAGGCATGGAGCCGGAATGGGCGGAGAATGGGCAAATCTGCCTGGAGAAATTCCAGGCATCCTCGCCGGGATATTATGACATCATCCTGATGGATCTCCGCATGCCTGTCATGAACGGCTATGAAGCCACCCAGGGCATCCGCGCTTCCAGCCACCCGGATGCCAAAGGCATCCCCATCATCGCCATGACGGCGGACGCCTTCTCGGAGGACATCAAGAAATGCTTGGACTGCGGCATGAATGCCCATACCTCAAAGCCTATCAACTTCGATGAGGTGCTGGCCCTGCTGAAGAAATATATCCTATAGGACAGGAAGGCGCTCACTGTATCTTTGCCAGCGCTTCCTTCGACAATATCTTCCGGATATTCAGCGCGAAGAGCAGCGTGGCTATGGTGGCCGAGACGGCGTCCGATACAGGCTCCGCGTAATACACGCCCATCACCCCCATAAACCGGGGCAGGATAAGCGCCAGGGGAATCAGCAGGATGATTTTCCGCAGCACCGCTATGAACAGCGAAATCTTCGCCTGTCCCAATGCCAGGAAGGTGGGCTGGATGCCGTTCTGCAGACCGAACACCAGCATGCCCGCCATGAAGATGGGCATGACCTCCCCGGTCAGCGCCACCAGCTGCGTCTCATTGGTAAAGAATCCCGCGTAGAACCGGGGAAACAGCATGCTGGTGGCCGTGGTCAGGAACCGGAACCCGAAGCACATGCCTATCATCCAGCCATAGAGCTTCTTCACCCTCTCGAAATTCTGCGCCCCGTAATTATAGCTGATAATAGGAGCCATGCCCTGGGTGAAGCCGTTGATAGGCGCGGAGAAGAGCTGCATGATGCTCTGCATGATGGTCAGGGAACCCACATGCATGTCCCCTCCGTAGGCCTGTAGCCCATGGTTCAGCACGATGCTGATGAAGCTCTCTGTGGCGTTCATGATAAAGGGGGAGATGCCCAGGGAGAATACGCTTCCCAGAACCTTCCCCTCCAGTCTCATGCATTTCCTTCTGATTTTCAGGGAGGATTTCCTGCCCATCAGAAAGGACACCACCCAGGCCGCGCTGAGCGCCTGAGAAATCACTGTGGCCACCGCCGCGCCCTTCACCCCCATGGAAAGCCCGAAGATGAAGACCGGATCTAAGATGATGTTGGCTACTGCCCCAATCAGCACCGAAAGCATGGCCGTCCTGGGCTGGCTCTGGCAGATGATGAAGGCGTTCAGCCCCAGGGCCAGCTCCACGAAAAGCGTCCCCGCCAGATAGATGGACAGATAGTCCATGGCATAGCCGATGGTGGCATCGCTGGCACCGAACAAGTAAAGCAGGGGCCTCTGGAACAGATAGAAGAATGCCATCAGGGCTACCGTGCAGATCAGAAGGAAGCTGACGCTGTTGCCCAGAATCTTTTCCGCCCGGTCCCTGTCCCCTTTTCCCAGCCAGATAGCCGCCAGGGGAGCCGCGCCGTTGCTGATAAAGGCGGAAAAGGCCGAGACGAACACGGTGATACAGAAGGTGACTCCTACTCCTGTGAGGGCATTGGCCCCTACGCCCTCCATATGGCCGATGTAAATCCGGTCGATGATGCTGTACAGGATATTGATAATCTGGGCCAGGATGGCGGGCAGGGTCATGCTGGCCATGAGCTTGCCAATGGATTCTGTCGCCATCCTCTCTTCCCTTGTCTTGTCTGCGATTGCCATATGAATTATTTGGCTCCTTTCTCTTCCACTGTTGGATGCAAAAAAAGAAAAGCATTGAGAATCCAATGCTTTCCAGCGTTCCCGAGGTGACTCGAACACCCGACCTACCGCTTAGGAGGCGGTCGCTCTATCCATCTGAGCTACGGAAACAGACCTCTACGCGAACCCTTCCGGGAAATTGATGCTTCCCTGTAGCCAGATGATTCCCTTGAACCTCCTGCCCACCTGTGGCTCACCGTATATATCTATTATATTAATAGAAACGTCAAATGTCAACTCATTACTGCAAATTGTTAAAATATAAATTTTTTCTCCCGTTATCTGGTTCACCACCTGGCGCATGGCCATGATTTCTCCCAGGACGGAATACTGGTCGCACTCCACACCGTAGGGCATGAAGTACGTATCCACCAGACTGAAGACATCCTCCTTCTGAATTCTCCTGGAGATGGTAGTGTACATGTCCATATCCTCCAGCGTCAATGTCTCTATGGCATCCTCGTCCCCCTTCCTGGCCGCTGCCATGAGGGAGCTCCTGGTGGCGGAGTTCTGCTTTCCCTGCTGGAGCTGCTGCTCATTCTTCTGGATGGGCAGCAGAATCGTCCCGCTGGTGGACAGGGCTGAGAGCGTCAGCGTGGTGCCCCGGATGGGAAGCTGATCCTCCACCATGGCGCGCATATAGGGTATTTTATTTTTCAGATAAAATATCAAGGACATTCCCACCTTGATGTCATCGCAGACACCCGCGTAGGATTCCTTTTCCGCATGGCGTTCCACGGATACATCCTCGCAGGAGGTGATACCGGTTCCCTCCAGATAGGGGTAATAGTACTCGTAGATGAATCTTTCATCGTCGTCGAACTCACCGCAGACCGCAATCCCGATTCCATTGGCGAAATCTTTGCAAAATTCTGCTGACAACGCGTCATTCTGACCCTTCACGATGCTCCGCCTGTCGGCGTTCATGACCACCTCCGCCAACAGCTCCTGTAGTCTTTTATGATTATCCAGATTGCTGAATCCAATGGCACGCATAAATTTATGCAATAATTTCACCTTCTTTCCCTGTCACGTATAGTCCTTTACCCTCTTATCCAATATGCTTTCCGCGTCCACATGGTAGCGGCTATAGTCCTCCCCGTCTACATAGACGTCTATACTGTCTCCCGGCTGCAGAGCCACACTGGGATTTATCCACAGGTTCTCGCTTTTGAATCGATAGATTACATCCTTGTATTCATCCCGGTAATAACAGTAAATCTGATAAGGATTCCGTCCGTTCATCACATAGCTGGTATTTACCGCTATCTGCTCTACAATGGCGCTCAGACGTTTTCCTGATGACAGGATTTTCTTCCTTCTGCGTTTCCTGGTCAGGGATATCGCAATCATCACGAGAACGATTCCCATAAAGAGGATTCCTATCAGGAGGAATACCAGCTCCAGAAGCAGCATTGCTCCCGGGGCTTTCACATGTTCCGGATTCTCCGGGTCGCACAGAAGGGAAATCTCCTGTCCCTCCCGCATCCCGCTTCTGTAGAAATTCAACGCTATCTCTTCATATGTCCTGCCACCGTACTGATACGTCACATATACGCTGTGTCTCCGGTCTCCGTCAGAGCCGCGGTAGGAGGAAATTTCTGTGATTTCCGCCGTGATTTCTTCCGCTCGTTCTCTGAAACCGGAATCTCTGATTGCCATTGTGAGGCCCACCGCGAAAAATATGGCTCCCACAATCAGAAAGATAGCACAAAAAAGAGTCATAAAGGAATTTCTCTTTTGCTTCATCCCATTCTCCTGACAGATTTATTTATCTGGCACCGCCCGGAAGAATCCTGTCTTTGCCGCCCATATAGGGACGCAGAGCCTCCGGTATATCGATGCTCCCGTCCGCGTTCACATTGTTCTCCAGGAACGCGATAAGCCCTCTGGGTGTTGCCAGCACCGTATTATTTAATGTATGCACATAGTAAGTCCCGTTTTCTCCTTTGGTGCGGATGCCAAGCCTTCTCGCCTGGGCGTCTCCCAGGGTAGAGCAGGAGCCTACCTCAAAATATTTCTGCTGTCTGGGACTCCAGGCCTCGATGTCGCAGGATTTCACCTTCAAATCCGCCAGATCCCCGCTGCAGCACTCCAGTGTCCGCACGGGCACGTCCAGGCTGCGGAAGAATTCCACTGTATAGGACCACATCCTGTTGTACCAGTCCATGGAATCCTCGGGTCTGCACAGTACCACCATCTCCTGCTTTTCGAACTGATGTACTCTGTAGACGCCCCTCTCCTCTATGCCGTGGGATCCCACTTCCTTTCTGAAGCAGGGCGAATAGGAGGTCATGGTGATAGGCAGGCTGGCCTCGTTCACAATCTGTCCCTTGAACTTGCCAATCATGGAATGCTCCGAGGTTCCGATCAGATATAGATCCTCCCCCTCGATTTTGTACATCATGGCTTCCATTTCCGCGAAGCTCATGACGCCGTTTACCACGCTGCTGCGAATCATGAAGGGCGGGATGCAGTAGGTGAAGCCCTTGTCAATCATGAAATCCCTGGCATAGCTGATCATAGCGGAATGAATCCTGGCCGCGTCCCCAATCAGGTAATAAAAACCATTTCCGCTGGTGCGGCCCGCCGCGTCCTTGTCCAGGCCGTTGATGCTGTTCAGGATATCCGCGTGATAGGGCACTTCGAACTCCGGTACCACAGGCTCTCCATATTTTTCGATTTCCACATTCTCGCTGTCATCCTTGCCGATGGGGACGGAGGCATCGATGATATTGGGAATCACCATCATGATTTTCGTGATTTTCTCCTGAAGCTGGGGTTCCATGGCTTCCAACTCTGCCAGCCTTTTGGCATTGGCCGCTACCTCCGCCTTCTTAGCCTCGGCTTCGGCTTTCCTGCCCTGGGCCATCAGCGCGCCGATTTCCTTGGATATCTTATTCTTGGCTGCCCGGAGGTTATCCCCCTCCTGCTTGGCCTTCCTGCTTTCCGCATCCAGGGCTATCACTTCATCCACCAGGGCCAGCTTCTCTTCCTGGAATTTCTTCCGGATATTCTCCTTTACAATATCGGGGTTCTCCCTCAAAAACTTAATATCAATCATGGTTTTTACGTCCTTTCTGTGGTGTCGATTTATACCGCCGTCCCCTTTGCCATGGCCAGCGCTTCCGCTTCCTCCTGGCTCAGCGAGATGCTGTTGTCTCCATTCCTGATTTCCTTCGAATAGGAATAACAGCCTTCTGTGCTATGGACGGAATTGATGATAAAACCGTTGTCGTTCTCATCCAGCAGGGCCAGGCTGTAGCTGAGCTGTCCGCCCATCTGGTTAAAGGCGTCGTACCGTACAAGCCCCATCTTCTGGTACACGGTCTGCAGCCTTTTAAAAATGGTGTCGATATCCTGCCTGTCCTTCTCTGCCTGTTCCAGCAGGAGCCGATTGTCGCTAAACAGCTTCAGGATATCCTCCTCCAGGCTCGCCCCGTCCTTTCCCAGGACGAACCGATTCAGCCTTTTCTTCAAAGTGTTCACCTTTGATATCTGTACAATCAAAAGTATTATCACCACCAGCATCAGGACAGCCAGTCCCAGTATCCCTATGACCAGATAGCCCCAGTCAAAAGAACCGATGCCAATCTGGTCTAAAAATGCGCTACATCCTATTGTACTCATATATCTCCTTCAGTATTTTGTCTTCTCCTATGAGATGATATCTAACAGTCTGTCCAGATCCTCATGATTATAAAATTCAATCTCGATTTTCCCAGAACCTTCCCCTTTCGGAGTGACCGTCACCTTCGTGCTCAGCCGCTGCTTCAGCTTGTCCTCAATATCCTGATAGATGACCTGCAGCGTGGCGTCGTTTGGCTTCTTCTTTATCTTCTCGGGCTTATGCAGATTCTTTACCAGCTTCTCCACCTCGCGGACGCTGAGCTTCTCATCGAATATCCGCTGGGCTATCTCATACTGCTCCTCCGGATTGTCTATGGCCAGAAGCGCCCGGGCATGTCCCGTGCTTATCATTTCATCGATGACCATCTGCTGCACCCTGTCGGTGAGCTTTAGGAGCCGCATAGAATTGGTGACGGCGGTACGGCTCTTGGACACTCGCTCAGCCACCTCGTCCTGCTTCAGATTGAACTCCGTCAGCAGGCGTTTGTATGCCTGGGCCTCCTCGATAGGGTTCAGATCCTCCCGCTGGATATTCTCTATCAGGGAAATCTCCATGATTTCCTGTTCAGTGTAATCGCGGATGATGACAGGCACTTCCTTCAATCCCGCCAGCTTCGCGGCGCGCCATCTTCTCTCGCCGGCAATGATTTCATAGTGGTCTTTCCTGTCCTGCACCAAAATGGGCTGTATCACTCCCACCTGCCGGATAGAGTCGGCCAGCTCCTGCAGGGAATCCTCATCAAAGTTCTTCCGGGGCTGCTTCCGGTTCGGCTCTACCGCGGTAATCTTTACAAGTGTCTCCTGCGCGGCGGTATCGCCGGGAGTTTTGGATTCTGCCGCATCCTTCTTTGCCTTGGCCTCTCCCACCGCATCGGGTATCAGGGAATCAAGGCCCTTGCCCAGTCCTCTTGCCGTCTTTCCTGCCATATTATTCCTCCATTTCCACATGCCGCTTCTGATAAAAATCCGTCACGCGTTGCTGATTACCTCTTCGGCCAACTGCATATAAGCTTCCGCGCCTGCCGATTTCGCATCATACAGATTGATGGGCATCCCATGGCTGGGCGCTTCTGCCAGCCGGATATTCCTGGGAATCAGAGTATTGTATATCTTCTGATGCAGGTTTTCCTTTACGTTCTCCACCACCTGCATGGACAGATTGGTGCGCGCGTCATACATGGTGAACACTGTGCCCTCCATATCCAAATCAGGATTCAATCTCTCCTTTACCAGATTAATGGTGTGGATGAGCTGGCTCAGTCCCTCCAGCGCGTAATATTCACACTGGATGGGAACCAGCACGCTGTCGGCTGTGGTCATGGCATTGATTGTCAGCATGTTCAGAGAGGGAGGACAGTCTATGATGATGAAATCATATTCCTCCTTAATATAATCTACCTCTTTTTTCAGTATGTATTCCTTCTTGTCTATGCCTATCAGTTCAATCTCCGCCGCGGCGAGATTTACGTTGGAAGGGACAACGGAAACATTGCCTGTGACCTTCTTTATGACGCAATCGCTGATGGAACACTCCCCCAGAATCAGTTCGTATATGGTGTTGTCAAGATTATTCTTGTCTATGCCGAAGCCGCTGGTGGTATTTCCCTGTGGATCGGTGTCGATTACCAGTACCTTCTTCCCTTTCTCCGCCAGGCAGGCGGAAAGGTTGATGGCTGTTGTTGTCTTGCCCACACCGCCCTTTTGGTTTGCTATTGCAATCGTCTTTCCCATGGCCGGACTCCCTTCCTTGAATTTATACCCACAAACGTAATGAATTGCCGTCTGCACAGTATAACGAGTGAACGCATCGACAATCCAGAATTGAAAGTGGCTATTAAATGCGTTCACGAGTACACATAAGCGCGGGACATACCCGAGCTTTATTATTATAGCATTATTTTACCAGGATAGCTATATATAAGTTGCTCAATATTTCAAGATGGCATACTTGCTTCTATACAAATTTGACGACAAATAGGCTAAACATGTTTCACGTGAAACAATTTTCCCTTATTTTTCCATGTTTCACAGGTAATTTACAATATCTTGGGTCGAATGTTTCACGTGAAACATTATCTTGTATTTCTTCCTCGTAGCCATAAAATGTTTCACGTGAAACATTTCTGTTTTGAAAAATACAGAACCAAATCATCATCATTACGGCAAACTCCATATGGTTCACAGACCCTGTCCTGATACCATACACCTGAACCATCCGGAATATATCCTCTTTTCACATACATCCGCTGAGCGCTGCCATAGCCACTGTGCAGACCTACCCCAATGCATATGATATCATTAGATTGAAAGCCAACCTCCTCTACCGTATCCATCAGCCTTGTTCCAATTCCATGTCTCCTATACTTTTCCAATACACCGAAATCCATAATTTCCGGATACCCAAAAGAAGTAAAAGGACCCGCTGGCGAATGAAAATAAAGGTTCACATATCCGGCCACTGCATGTCCATATTCCGCCACAAGGGAAATACACTTTCCCTTCTCCTGGTCATGGAGCCGCCTCAGATACTTTTCATCATTGGCATCCCATCCCTGTGCCCGTTCCTCTCTCACAATCTCCTCCACATCAGCGTACTCCAGAGTTCGAATCAGACAAACTTCATCCTTATAATAGACCATTTTCATACCTCACACAAACTGTCAAACACTCTTCAATGCTTCCTCCACTTCCTGCCGTCCGGGGATAGACACTGCCGCTCCCGCCCGGGACACGCTTATGGAAGCCGCTTTGGCTGCCCGCATCATGCACTCTCCTATCTCCATCCCCTCTGTCAGTGTCGTAAGAAAATATCCAGTAAAAGTATCCCCCGCTGCTGTCGTATCCACCACAGAGGAAGGATAAGCCTTCTGCTCTACCTTTCTCTCCGGCGTATAGCATACGGCACCCTCTTTTCCCAGAGTCACCACCATGCACAGGGCCGGATACCTTCTATGAAGCAACTGCCAGGCTGCGTCTGGGTTCTTCTGTCCGGAAATCTGCTCCGCTTCCACCTCATTCACCAACAGCCAGGCAATAGCATCGAAATCCAACTGTAACAGGCTCTCCTCAAAGGGGGAAGGATTCAGCACCACCTTCATTCCCTGGGCCTTCGCCTCCGCTACCATCTCCGGCAGACAGCTTACTTCATTCTGTAGCACCAGGTAATCTCCTGGCTCGAATTTGTCCATGACCTGTTTCACCATCTCTGGCGTGATATCCCGGTTGGAGCCGCCGAACAGAAGGATACAGTTTTCTCCACTCCTGTCCACCTGTATCATAGCGTTTCCCTGTATGCCCTCCACTGTGGACAGACAGGAGATATCCACGCCGTTCTCCGCAAGCTCCCGGGCCAGACGCTCTCCCCCTGCCCCGATGCAACCTGCGTGGTATACCTCCGCTCCCGCCTTTGCCAGGGCTATGGACTGGTTCAGTCCTTTCCCGCCACAATTCACAGCCTGGGACAAGGCGCTCAGTGTCTCCCCGGGTTGTACGAAATGCTCCACCTGATAGACATAGTCCATATTCAGGGAACCAAAATTCAAAATCTTCATTCTTTTTACCTCACTCTCTTCTACCATATAATAGCACACCACATAAAAACAGATTGCAAATTCTCCATACTTTCTGTATACTGAAACATATCAACTCATCCATAAAAAGCAGAAAGGAAGGAATCTATGGAAAAGAAAAATACAAAGGATCAGCCCAACATCCTTCTGATCATGACCGACCAGATGCGCGGGGACTGCCTGGGAATCGCCGGACATCCCGATGTGAAGACGCCCTATCTGGACCATCTGGCATCCCTGGGCGTACGCTACAGCAATGCCTATACCGCCTGCCCAAGCTGCGTCCCGGCCCGCTGCGCCCTGCACACTGGCCTGTCCCAGGAACACCACGGCAGAGTAGGCTATCAGGACAGAGTGCCCTGGGAGTACCCGGTCACCATGGCAGGAGAACTGTCCAAAGCAGGCTACTATACCCAATGCGTGGGAAAGATGCACGTCCATCCTCTGCGGAACCTTATGGGCTTCCACAACATAGAGCTTCACGACGGCTACCTGCACGCCTATCGGGGCGCTGCTGTGCCCTACGCGGAAAACCAGCGGATCGCCGACGACTATTTCTACTGGCTGAAGACCCAAATCGGCATCGACAGGGATGTGACGGATGAAGGGCTGGAATGCAATTCCTTCACCGCCAGGCCCTGGATGTATGAGGAAAGGCTCCACCCTACCAATTGGGTCACGGACCGATCCATAGACTTCCTCCGCCGCAGAGACCGCTCCCGCCCCTTTTTCCTGATGGCATCCTATCTCAGGCCCCATCCGCCCTTCGATGCCCCCCAATGCTTTTTTGACCTCTACCGCAATCAGGAGCTGACCCCTCCACCCATCGGTGACTGGGCGGACGAGGAACGCCTGCAGAGACTGGGCAGGCGCACAGACGCGGATACCGGCCCCACAGACCCGGAGCTGATGCGCCAGGCCCAGATTGGATACTATGCCTGCATCACCCATCTGGACAATCAGATTGGACGGCTGGTAGACGCTCTGAAGGACGATGGGTCTTATCAGGATACCGTCATCCTATTTGTGTCAGACCATGGAGAGCTGCTGGGAGACCACCATACCTTCCGCAAGACCCGTCCTTACCAGGGAAGCATCCACATCCCCCTTATCATGGTCAACGCGCCGAGCATGGTTCCCGGAACAGTATGTACCAGTCTGGCGGAGCTTCGGGACATTCTGCCCACACTGGTAGAGCTGGCAGGAGCAGAACAGCCCCAGGGAATCGATGGCCTCTCCCTTCTCCATGACAACCATCGGGAATATCTCCACGGAGAACACAGCGGTGGCGACATCGGCAACCAGTATATCGTCACGAAGCAGGACAAATACTGCTGGTTCATGGAATCCGGAAGGGAACAGTATTTCCGGCTGGACACTGATCCGAAGGAGCTGCATGACGCTGTCGCGGATCCGGACTGCCAGAAACGAATCTCCTACCTGCGCCAGCTTCTCATCAAAGAACTCACAGGCAGGGAAGAAGGCTACACTGACGGCATCCGGCTGATTCCCGGAAGGAGGCAGAAAAGCTGCCTAAGCTTCCTCCCGCATCCTGACTAGCATCCTGCGCAGGGATTCCGCGATAATGGCAAGCTCTTGTCTGGCCTGGATGGGATTCCTGTCAATATAGGCGCTGCTGCTCTCTATCCTGCCGATAAGATTCTCCAATTCCATCAGAGAGGCGTCATGTTTGTTCCGGTCAGACGCTCTCTGATGGCGGCAGACCTCCTCCAGTCTGGAAATTCGTCTCTCTATGATTGCTTTTTCGCTGCACAGGCGCTGCTTTTGCTCCTCATGAAGCACTTTCCTCGCTTTTATCTTTTCTATTTCTTCCTTATATAATATCTCCGCCCTTCTGGGAGAAAATACCTTCCTGTCTTCCGGCTCTGTGTCCTCGATGGCCTTCAGATGTATCTCCGCCTCCCGCGCCTGCGCTTCATGCTCTTCTATCCGCGCCTGGAGGCCGGCCTCCTCCTCCCGGAATTCCTCCAGCATGTCATACAGAGGCTTATAATCTTCCACTGTCATAGCGTATCCCGCCTTTCTGGATTTCTCAGAATCTACTGGATGGGCTCCTTAGAGGGGAGGCCTGCCTTTCTGGGATATTTTTCCGGAGTCCTCCGCGCCTTCTCCACCACCACCAGGCTTCTGCGGATATCGGAATCCGGCAGGGTGAATTCCGCCCTCTCCTTTATCCTGCCTCCCAGCAGATTGATGGCTTTCCGGGCTTCGCTTACCTCCGAATCCGCCTTTTCAGATTTATAGGCAATGAAATATCCTCCTATTTTTACAAAAGGGATACAGTACTCGGACAGGGTGGAGAGATTGGCCACGGCCCGGGACACGCACAGGTCGAATCCCTCCCTCCAGCTCCCGGTCGCCGCGTAGTCCTCGGCCCTGCCATGCACCGCCTTTACATCCTTAAGCTTTAGCTCCTCTATGACCGCTTCCAGGAACCGGATTCTCTTATTCAGCGAATCCAGCAGCGTGACCTGCAGGCCGGGACAGGCACTCTTCAGGGCAAGGCCCGGAAACCCGGCTCCCGTGCCCACATCGATAAGGCTGCCGATCTGCGCCGGGCTGCACACCCTTGTCAGGGACAGGCTGTCCACGAAATGCTTCTTCAATACCTCCTGATATTCCGTGATGGCCGTCAGATTCATCCTGCCGTTCCATTCCGCCAGCAGCTCATAATACCTCAGGAACTGCCCCAGCTGCCCCTCCGACAATGAGATGCCCAACGCCTCCAGATCTCTCTGAAATCCCTCTACCCTATACTGCCCCATTCAATCACCTCGCCAATCCATCCTTACAAGCAAACCATATCCCCGCCATAATCAGGAATCCTTATGAGACTGGCTCCCGTCCGCCGAAAAAAACAAAAGCACGGCAAGCATGGGAACCGTAATCATAAAAGGCACTACATATCGAAATTGTACGGTAGGGCCTAAAAGCATCGTAACAAGATATACCAAAGGGAACAGACACAGATACGCCTGTCGTGGCTTCCTTTGATAGATCAGTCCTACCAGAATCAATACAAACGACCATATATAAACAGCGGGCTTAAAGAGCACTGATATTACAGGCCAATAATAAAAAGAATTGTTGCTGACGATGTCCTCCAATCTTTCCTCCAGCCATGGAAATTTTGATATATGCTGAATTCCCTCATAGGTATCCGACGCGGAGGAATTGCCCGTAAAAATAGCGCCATGCCTTCCGCCATCGACTCCCCATCCCTGCATTTCACAATATGTCCTGTCGTCCACAAACCAAAAGCCCTCTGTCAGGCATAAAAAAGCATCTATATACTCGTTGGGATATTCCAGGCCTACCTGAAGCCAGTCCTTCAGAACCTGTCCCATATCAGGTTCCCACACCCTGACGAAATCCACCCCCGACCGGGACGCGTCCGCCAGAGCCGGCATATGCCTCTCCCAGGATTCTGCCGATACATATTTATCCACCAGTCGATAAATCTCCGGATCCATATCCTCCCCATGATAATACCCGACTCTGGCGAACTGCTGAATCAGCACGCTGTATTTTTCCACGGAGCTGCCCCTGATCTCCGTTCCGAGGCCATGCTGTATCCCCTCCTTCGCGGCCTGCCCCCCCGCCACCATGACCACACACAATAGAAAGATTCTTATTCTCTCCCTGCCCTTTTGGAAAAACAGCGAAAGAACGCCGAAGCCCGCCATAGCGTAAAGAGCATTGTATCGGAACATCATCATCAATACCGCCGTAACCACCATGGGAATTTCCAAAATCCATTTACGCTTCCCGCAAAAAAAGCTGCGCTCTGTCAGCAATACGATAAAGGTCAGAAACAGCCCGCTGAAAATCGCGTCCTTCGTCCCTATCATCATAGACACCGAGCAGAAGGGGAAGAGCCCATAGAACAGTACCGTGGAAAGCACCATCCATTTCCTCTTTCCAATCCTGTATATGGCCGTACAGGCATAGGCCATTGCGGAGGACACGAGCAGCATCTGAAACAGGGTGAACAGCCCCATCCCGATTTCATTGGAGCCGAACCATCCGCCGATCTGCAGAAAAAGCCATATCAGCCATGTATGAATCAGAGGCTGATAGGAATTGAACCATATCCATCCCCTGTAAGCCTCATTTACCTGTCTGTGGAAATCATAGGACATGACAATGGGATAATACGCCATCCACACCGGAATCCACATCAGGAAAATGAGGGCAAAGGACACTCCAAAAACAGCCCCTGACCTCCAGAAGCTTCCTTTTTCTTCCAGATGAGGAGGAATCCTGTCTATAGCGCGAAACAGCATATCCCCAAAAGGGAACACTGCTATGGACAGACAGGCTGAATGAAACAGAATCAGTGCCTTTCCTTTTATTCCCACATCCGTCATGCCATATCTGTCCAGCTGATAGCCCAGGATCAATGTCAGAGAAAAGAAAAATCCTGTCAAAGACGCGTAGACATAATGTCTCTTTGACTGATTCCGCGGGATTCTTCTCAACAGGACATATATGCCCACCGCAAGGAATACGGATAATATACTAAAGTCGGGATACACCGTTCCCGCAAGCCCCAGCAGATAGCATACCCCGCATGTCCCGGCCAGGGCAGCCGCAATCAAAATAATCTGTCTCTCTGTCTTCCTCTCCATCCCGTACCCCCTGCGCTGAATTTATTCATAAGTATATCACACTTTGTGAACCTCCTACAATCTCTTCTGGAAATTTATTGAGTTTCCGCAAATAGAGTAGACAGATTGACAATAATCTATTATAATCAACATATAAAATAAATCTTTCCAGGAGGGTATCATGAAGAATCTAAAAATCAGAACAAAGCTTTTGGTGACCTTCATGCTGGTCATCGTACTGTTCATCGGGACGGTCGCGATAGCAATCACGGCATTGCAGACAAACTCCGACAAATACTCTGAATTCTACAATGTAGAGTATAAGGTGACCAACAATGTCATGAGCATGCGCCGGGGCCTGCAGATCATCGTCAAGAACCTCACCTTCATTACCATTGAGGATGAAGAGGCGAAAAAACAGAATTACCTGAGCGAGCTGCAGAAAGAGCTGACAGCGCTGGAGGAAAACGCCACCTGGCTGTTCGAGAACTTCCACGGCGACCAGGCGCTGCTGGATTCTTTTGCCGCGAATATCAAGGAAGCCGTCGCCCTGCAGGAGACCGTCATCGAGCTGGCCCAGACTGACAAGCTCGAGGCGCAGAACACGCTGTTGAGCGAGTATCAGCCCCTGGTAGAGGAGGCTGTGAACAATCTGATTCAAATCAGCGCCGTGGAGGAGCAGACGGCGGAGGAGAATTTCCAGAGCACCGTGGAGATGCAGGATCTCCTGGTGGCAGTACAGCTGGCCATGGCCGGTGGCGCCCTTGTCATCACCATCCTCCTGTCTACATACCTGACCAGATCCATCACCAAGCCTCTCGGTCAGTTAGAGGAATCCGCTGAGAAGATCGTGAACGGCGATTTCGACATCAACGTGACCTATGAATCCAGGGACGAGCTGGGGAGCCTGACCAAATCCTTCAAGAATATGACCTTCATTCTGGAGACCGTCATTACGGACGCGTCCAGACTCTTAAGCGAGATGGCGGACGGCAACTTCGATGTCCGCACCAAGGCGGAAGACAGATATGTGGGCAACCTGCAGAGCCTTCTCCTGTCCATCCGTAAGCTGAACAAAGACCTGAGCATCACCTTAGGACAGATCAACCAGAGCGCGGATCAGGTGGCATCCGGCTCCGGCCAGGTATCCAACGGCGCGCAGGCTCTGGCACAGGGCGCTACCGAGCAGGCCGCTTCCGTGGAAGAGCTTGCCTCCACCATCACCAATATCTCCCATCAGGTGAAGAACACAGCCGACAACGCCATGGAGGCAAGGACACGCTCCAACACTGCCGGTGACGAGGCTGAGGTCTGCAACAACCAGATGCATGAGATGATGGCTGCCATGGAAGAAATTGCCCGTTCTTCCAATGAAATCAGCAAGATCATCAAGACCATAGAGGATATCGCCTTCCAGACCAATATCCTGGCGCTGAACGCCGCCGTGGAGGCCGCAAGGGCAGGGGAGGCCGGAAAGGGCTTCGCCGTGGTGGCAGAGGAGGTCAGGAGCCTTGCCAGCAAGAGCTCCGTTGCATCCAAGAATACCGCGGAGCTGATTGAGAATTCCGTCAATGCCGTCACAAGAGGCTCCAAGCTGGCCAACTCCACAGCGGAATCCCTGGTAAAGGTAGTGGATCATGTCCGCCTGGCTTCCAGCAAGGTGGACGAAATCGCCAACGCCGCCGAGGAGCAGTCCGGCGCCATCGAACAGGTCACACTGGGCGTAGACCAGATTTCCAGCGTGGTGCAGACCAATTCCGCTACCGCAGAGGAGAGCGCTGCCGCCAGCCAGGAGCTGTCGGAACAGGCTTCCATGCTGAAGAACCTTGTAGCGAAGTTCAAGCTGCGCGAGGAATATGCCAAGATGGCCTCTCA
>CAOOJO010000005.1 GCA_948496895.1 uncultured Acetatifactor sp.
CATGTATGACATCAAGAACCTGAAGCTAAAGCTGCATGAGGGGGTGGAATCAAAGTACAACAGTCCATGGAACATTGCGGCTGACTTCAGGGTCGATATGAGCTTTCAGGCAGATGATATAGAAAGAATGCTTTCTGAATATGAGGAGGATTATCATACCGGAATGGACATCCGGCAGATCAGCAGATGGATTTTTGAATATACGGCGGGATATCCCTATATGGTATCCCGTATATGCAAGTTGCTGGATGAGAGGGTGGCAGGGACGGCCGCTTTTCCGCATAAGAAGGACGCATGGACGGGAGAGGGGTTCCAGGAGGCGATCCGCTTGCTTTTAAAGGAACCGAACATGCTTTTTGACGATATGGTGAAAAAGCTGCAGGACAACCCGGATTTGAAGACGATGCTGAGCGATATCCTGTTCCGGGGGGCGCGGTATACCTTTGAGGTGAATAACCGTCTGGTTGACATTGGTGTCATGTTCGGGTTTGTGGCAGAGCGGGACAATGCGGTGGCCGTGGCGAACCGGATATTTGAGATGAAGCTGTACAACCTGTTCCTGTCCGAGGAGGAGATGGAGAAGCGGCCATTTGGCGCTGTGGAGCCGGGCAGTCAGTTCGTGGTGCGCGGGATGCTGCAGATGAGGCTGGTGCTGGAGAAGTTCTGCCAGTATTATGGGGAAATATATGGGGAAAGAGAGGAGCGGTTCCTGGAGGAGGACGGCCGCCGGCTCTTTCTGCTGTATTTAAGGCCAATCATCAACGGCTCGGGGAATTACTATGTGGAGGCCCAGACCCGCGACCGTACCAGGACGGATGTAATCGTAGATTACAGGGGGCAGCGTTTCATTATCGAATTAAAGCTTTGGCGCGGCAATGCGTATCATGAGCGAGGGGAGAGACAGCTTTTTGACTATCTGGAATACTATCAGGAGGATACAGGATATCTGCTCAGCTTTGATTTCAGCAAAAGGAAGCGGCGCGGCATGAAGGAAATCGTGCTGGATGGAAAAAGGATCGTTGAGGCGGTGGTATGAGCCTGATAAGATAACGGATGCCAAAGCGATTGGGGCTGCCAGGAAAAGTTGAATTCCCACAATATATGCTGTAATGGATTGGAATATGCAGCCATATATTGTGGGAAGATGCTATTTGCCGACAGCATTCGATGAATGCCCTACATGGCCTGAAGCCGTGCGTTCAACTTCTCCAGATTCTCACGATGGCTCTCGTACACAGTGCTGCGCATCCCTTCCGTGAGGAAGTCTTTCTGAAAGGCGTTTATCACATCCCTGGCGATTTCCATTTGTATCTTCGCTTTCTCCGGCTCTCCTGCCTCCTGATAATGCTCCGCAAGGCACTGGAGCATCTGCAGCAGGCTGTCTGCGGACAAGTTTTTCTGGATATTCGCTGCCCGGAACCTGTCGGTGCCCTTTAGCAGCGCGGCCTCCAGCTCCAGCCGGGTAAAGTAGATTTCCGGAATCCGCTGCAGGGCTTCCTTGGCCAGGCCGTACTCCCCCAGCTTGTGATAGGTCTCCGCCAGGATTCGGCAGGCATCGTATCTGACATCATCCTCCTTGGTTCCCTCTATCAGGGAGCGGCAGATGTCTATGACCTCATCGCTGCGCTCAGGCACCGGAATCGAATAGATGAGACAGTTCAACAGGATATCGTTCCCGGGATACTTCTTCAGGCCCTCCCGCAGAATCTCCTCGCACCTGGCGTCATCCACGCCCCGGTAGGGCAGGGACGCATCGATGATTTCATTTACCCGTTTCTCCAACTCATAATGATTATAATCGAACAGCTCATCTGTGGAAATCCCGAAAAAGGACGCGATAGCCGGTACCAGAGTGATGTCCGGCATGGTGGTGGCGCTCTCCCATTTGCTCACTGCCTGGAAGGTCACGCCCAGGTACTGGGCCAGCACCTCCTGTGAGATGTTCTTCTGTCTGCGGAGTTCCCTGATTTTATTTCCAACATTCAGTTCCATTCTCATACCTCCTTGGCTTGCTTGAAGCAATCTGCATACTATGTCTTAGAGAACCGGTTCTGGGTTCATCATACCGGAGTGGGGTTTTAATTGCAATAACGCAGTGATGGAGAATAATTCAACCGTGGGTTGAGCATGCTATACTGCATGACGCTGAATGCTGCCTAATGTAATCATGCGATTGAACCGGTCAGCGTTATGCAGTCTGGTTTCACGGCAAGTGAAATTGTTGAGCAGTATAAATCATTATAAATGTATTGACTTGGCATTTTTTGTTTGCTATTCTTATCATAGAAACAGGATAGATGCAAGGAGGCGGCGTAAATGGCAAGTACGATTCAAGTGAGAGTAGACGACGATTTAAAAGCAAAGTCAGATGCGTTGTTTAAAGATTTGGGGACAGATACCACAACTGCAATCCGCATGTTCTTAACACAGGCGCTGGCAGCAAACGGCTTTCCGTTTGAAATAAAAAGGGCAGATCCAAATAAAGCCTTAACAGAGCAGGAAATATTAGATAAGCTGGAAAAATCCCGTGAGCACGCGGCACAGGGGATGTATAGGGATGTGACGGGCTGAAGCTTCACAATCCGAAAGAGATATGGTAACGTAATAAGAGGCACCAGGAAGGGGATAGGCTTATGGAAGGAATTTATCCTGAGAATAAGAAGCTTTTGTATGAGAATCCGTTGGCCTGCGAGGCGGATATCAAAGATTTTGTGCTGGAGGGGGATGCGGTCATCACGTTTCCGGAGGGCAGAATGCGGCTGGAGAACGCCCGCAGCGACAGGGAGGGGCAGAGGGCCAACTATGTCCTCTGGTGTCCGGCTGACTTTCCCTCCGATGTGATGATCGAGTGGGACTTCGCGCCGCTTCGGGAGCCGGGGCTGTGCATGCTGTTCTTCGCCGCCAGAGGAAGGGCGGGGGAGGATCTCTTTGACGGACGGCTGGCACCCAGGACGGGAGAATATCCCCAGTACCATCACGGGGACATCAATGCGTTCCATGTGTCCTATTTCAGGAGGAAGGAGCCGGACGAGAGGGCTTTCCACACCTGCAACCTGCGCAAAAGCTATGGATTCCACCTGGTAGCCCAGGGAGGCGACCCCATCCCTGATGTGGCGGATGTCAGGGGAATGTACCACATGGGCGTGGTAAAGAAAGGGAATGTGCGGTTCTACATAAACGGTCTGGAGGTATTCTGCTTCCTGGACGATGGAGAGACCTATGGGCCGGCGCTGGCGGGAGGGAAGCTGGGATTCCGCCAGCTTGCGCCCTGCGTGGCGGAGTACGCGAACCTGAGGGTGTACGGGATATAGGCCCTGGGAGTAACGGGAGGAATCAGGCCGCCGGAGGGAAGCTCCGGGAGGGCATGGTTGTGGAACAGGAGAGAGCGTTTTGTGGGCGATGATAAAGGATCGGATCGGAAAGCTTCCATATAAATATATCATATATCTGTGCATACTGGGCCTGATGGGCATCATGCTGGTGGCGTTCGCTTTGTATGTCTATCTGGATTACCGGGGACAGCGGGAGGAGGCGGGCGGGCGAGAGGCCGTCAATTCCGCGGAGCAGATGGTGGGCCAGGTGGACGAGCGGCTGGACAATTTAAAGCAGTACTACATCTCTTTCACGGATTCCGACGATTTCAGCTGGGCCCTGGAAAACGAGATGCATTATTCGGACTACAACGAGAGCAAGGCAGTGCTGGAGATCATGACAGGGAAAAAGATATTCATGGACTACATCGGCAGCTGCTTCCTGGTGAACTTCCGGACGGGGTGGGTACTGGGCAGTACGGGGATGTTCCCCTTGAGCCAGGTGCGCAACAGCGAGGCCCTGTATGAGCTGGCGGAGCGCAACAAAGGGGCCCTGGACAAGAATTACTGGCTGTACAATGAGGCCACGTCCATCGAAAGGGTCAAGAACTATGAATACAATGTCACGAGAGAGGGGAAGGGCCTCAGCCTCGTGATGACCTTCTCCAGCCTGATTTCCGACCCGGGCAGCGTCTTCATTGCGAACATCGACATGAATACCTGGAAGCGGTGGATCGGCCAGGTGCTGGGCGACTGCGAGGAGCTGGTGGTGCTGGACGCGTCCGGGGGGGTAATTTATGCCACGGAGGACAGCCTGGTGGAGGACTGCAGGCGGATGCAGGAGAATGGGAACGTGGAGGGGAGGAGCCGCAGGGTCAGGTCCGGGGGGGTAGATTACATGGTATCCTCCAGACGGTCGGATGTCCTGGGCTGGGAATATTACATCTGCTATGACATGGATCGGGGGCAGTTCATTGGGATGCGGCTGTCGGGGATTCTGGTGCTTGCGATTCTGGTCATCGTCGCCACATGCTTTTTCGTGACAGCTTATACGATATACAGACCTGTGGGCAGGCTGGTGCAGGGCGTGGCAAGGGAGCAGCAGATCGCCGGAAACGAACTGGAGTTTCTGGCCAGCAGGTTCGCGGATATGAAGAACGACCGGCAGGCGCTGGAGGCGGTGATGTATCAGCAGAAGGAGAAGCTGCTGGAGCTGTTCGAGCTGCGGCTGATGCGGGGAGAGGTGCGCTCCGAGGACGAGTGGAACGAGTATTTCGACAGTCTGCACCTGAGAAAGTGCAGATGCTTCGCGGTGGCGGTGGTGGTGCTGAACCTGCGGGAGGAGAACGGGGAGCAGAGCAATGTGAACGAGGACGCTATCTGCCTGAAGCTGGTGGAGGAGCTGCCGGATGCCCTGAAAGAGATGACATGGATGCCGATTGTGTACAATGCCTGCGCGATATTCGGCCTGTTCGGCGAGGACGATGAGGACATGCTGCTGAAGCGGATTACGGATTTCTACGATGGGATGCGGGCCTTTTCGGAGGAGCGCTATGGATACCAGATTCTGATGGGGGTCAGCGCGACGCATACCAGCCCCCGCCATATCAGGGCCGCATACAGGGAGAGCATCAACGCCCTGACCCGGGAGGGTGTGCCCCTGTCCGGGGACTATAAGACCGGCGAGGGGACGGAGGAAAGCAGGGAGGCGGAGAGAAGGGACTGTCGGTTCTTCCTGTCCAGCACCACCGTGCGGGGCAATGTATATAGTCAGGCCTGTGAGAAGGAGATGCACAACGCCATCAAGGCTATGGACAAGGATCAGTGCTACAAGCTCATCGATGAATTCTGCCAGGAGCTGCGGGGAGAGGATTCCAACGATAAGGCCATGGTGTACATACTGCGGATGGTGAACGCCGTCCTGCTGGCGGGAATCGATACGAAAATCGACATAGACAAGCTCTACCCCAACGGGCTGAAGCGCGTCTATGATGAAATCATAGAGGTCATGGAGCCCGGCCGGGTGCGCCGCAAGCTGAAGGCCATGCTGATCGATCCGATCCTGGCGGCCAGGAGCGAGCTTTTGGCGGACAACTCCTATTCCATGCTGCAGGATATCGAGACGCAGATCAGGGAGAGCAAGGGCAACATTACGCTGTCGGAATGCGCGGATGCCCTGGGGGTGCATCCCACTTATGTGTGGAAGGTGCTGAAAATGGAGAAGGGGAAATCCTTCATGGACTATGTGGAGGAGTATAAGCTGGAGGAAGCCATGCGCCTGCTGCTGCAGACGGACCTGACGGTGGCGGAGATCGCGGTCCGGCTGAACTATACCAACGCCCAGAACTTTATCCGCTTTTTCAGCAAGAGCACCGGGGTGACACCCGGGAAATTCAGGAAATTATATTGATTTTATCAGCTTCTTCGAGAAAAATAATCATTTTCTTCCCGGACGAAAAGCCCTGGAAAGGAAATGATTATTTTTGTTATTGGCTGCAAAATGCATAAAAAAACGGAAAAAACAGGCGGAAAAAAGAAAGTGATTATAGACGCAATCGATTCCGTAGGAATAAAATTACATTATCAGGCAAGGGGAAGCGGCAAAAAGCCGACAAAATGCCGAAGAGTAAAATAAGTTATAGAAGAAAGGTGGATTGGTATGGCAAAAACAAAAATGAAGAAAGGGCACATCACGCTTCAGGATGGACGTACCATGCGGGTGCAGAAGATGAGCACGCCCCAGTACATGGTTCAGCATAAGTGGCTGTATTTCCTTCTGTTGCCGGGGGCGTTGTATTTCATCCTGTTCCGGTATGTCCCTATGGGAGGTCTGGTGATTGCTTTTAAAGAGTACAGTCCCTTCCTGGGCATGTGGGAAAGCCCATGGTGCGGATTTGACCAGTTTACGAAGTTTTTCACGGGCAATGATTTCTCCAAGCTGCTGGTAAATACCCTGGGAATCAGCCTGCTGCAGCTGGTGCTGTACTTCCCGGCCCCCATCATTCTCTCCTTATTCCTGAATGAGGTGCGGCACAGCGGATATAAGAGAGTGGTGCAGACGCTTGTCTACATACCCCACTTCGTATCGTGGGTCATCGTGGCCAGCCTGACGTATCAGCTCTTCAATGTGTCCGACGGTATCGTCAATATCATCATTAAGGGCATTACAGGCAGCTCCTGGGATGTGCTCTCCAAGAGCTCTACCTTCTGGGGACTGATTGTAGGGCAGGATATCTGGAGAGAGACCGGTTACGGCACCATCGTATTCCTGGCGGCTCTGGCCGGTGTGGATCAGGAGCTGTACGAGGCGGCCAGGGTGGACGGCGCAGGGCGCTGGAGGCTGATGTGGCATATTACCCTGCCTGCCATCCGGGGCACCATCGTGATGATGTTCATCCTCCGGGTAGGCGGCATCCTGAATACAGGCTATGAGCAGATCTTCCTGATGAGGAACGACCTGAACGTGGCCAGGGCTGAAGTGTTCGACACCTACATCTATATGAGAGGTATCCGTCAGGGGCAGTATTCTTTCTCCGCGGCGGCAGGCATGTTCAAATCCGTAGTGGGTATGATACTGGTGATAATCTCGGACCGTGTGGCCAAGGCCTGCGGTGAGAGCGGCATTTATTAGAAGGGAGGAGGCACACAATGGCGAAAGAGCATGTAGTAAAGGAAGGCGCCAAGGTGAGGAAGAGCACCGGCGACCGGATTGTGGATGTGATTATCTATGTTGCCTTGGGACTGATAGCGTTGAGTACCGTTCTGCCCTTCCTGTATGTGGTGGCCGGTTCCTTCGCGACGGAGAAGGAGCTGACGGAGAAAGCGTTTTTCATCATTCCCACCCAGGTCTCCCTGAACGCTTACCAGTATGCCATCCGGACGGCGAATATATTGAGAGGGCTGAAGAATTCCATCATCCTGACCATCCTGGGGACGGTGATGTGCATGCTCTTCTCCCTGAGCTTCGCGTATCCCCTGTCCAAGATGCATTTCAGGGGCAGAAACTGGATCATGAACCTGGTGATCGTGACCATGCTGTTTTCCGGCGGCATGATCCCCTCCTACATGGTGATTAACGCCTACGGGCTGTATGATACCTACTGGGCGCTGGTGCTGCCGGCCCTGATCAATCCGTTCAACATGGTCATCATCAAGAAGTTCTTCACGGGGCTGCCCGTGGAGCTGGACGAGGCTTCCTATATGGACGGGGCCAATGATCTGCAGATTTTTACCAAAGTGGCGCTGCCCCTGTCCAAGCCGGTGATCGCGTCCATCTCCCTGTTCTACGGCGTGGGATTCTGGAATGATTATTTCAACTCCATGATTTACCTGCAGACGGCGGAGAAGTTCCCGATTCAGATTCAGCTGCGCTCTATCATACTGCTGTCTTCTACCTTTTCGGACGCGATGATGGATTTCTATGATATGAACGGCGCGCCCCCTGACAAGGCGGTGAAGATGGCATGTACCGTTATCGCTACGGTTCCAGTCCTGTGCATCTATCCTTTCGTGCAGAAATACTTCACCAAGGGCGTGATGGTGGGAGCTGTGAAAGGCTGAAAAGATTTTCTGAGTTTAATAGCTGGTTCCGGCGGCGGGAGGCCGCTGCCGCAATCATAGATTAACATTTCATTCAATAAGGAGGAGAAAATGAAGAAAAAGAGTTTGAACAAGGTATTTGCGCTTGCGCTTGCCGCTGCCATGACCTTAAGCCTGGCGGCCTGTGGGAACGGCAGCGGAAGCAATGAGGGAAGCGGCAGCAGCGCCGGCAATGAGAGCAGCCAGTCCACGGCGGAGGATAGCTCCGCGTCAAGTGAGGAGAGCCAGCAGGACAGCGAGCCCTCCGAGTCCGCCCAGGAGGAGCAGCCTTCCGGTGAGCGGCAGACCATCACCTTCAGCGTTATCGATGTGAACGCAGGCAGCAACAACGTAGGTGAGTATGCTGAGCAGATTCTGAATCAGATCAAGGACTACACCAATGTGAACGTAGAGCTGACCTGGGTGGCCAACGACGCCCTGGCGGACAAGAATGCACTGTACCTGACGAATCCCGGCACCATGCCTCATATTATTACCTGGGGCGGCACTGTCACAGCCAATGTGGTAGAGGCGGCAAAGCAGGGAGCCTTCGTGGATCTGAACGAATATGTATGGGACAGCGCAAAGTATCCCAACCTGTCCGGCATGTCCAAGGAAGTGGCGGCTAACCTGACTGTAGACGGCAAGCTGATTGCCATTCCCAGAACCCGTGTAGTAGGCCGTAATGGTCTGAGCTACCGCACTGACTGGTTCGAGAAGCTGAAGGACGAGTACAACCTGACCGAGCCCAACACGCCGGAAGCGGTGAAGGAGATGCTGAAGGCATTTACCTACGGCGATCCCGACGGTAACGGCGTGGATGACACCATCGGTATGGAGATGACCAAGCATACAGGGCCTTTTGACATTATCCAGACCTGGTTCGGCTGCGGCAACGGATGGGCAGAGGTTGACGGACAGCTGGTTCCCGTATGGATGCAGCCCGAGTACATGGAAGCCGTTGATTACATCAAGAGCCTGTACGACGAGGGCCTGATGCCTGCCGACTGGCACACCCGCCCTACCGACGGATGGTCCGACGGATGTAAGAAGGGCGAGAACGGCGTATTCATCGACGTGCTGGATTCCGGAAAGCGTATCTGGAAGTATTTTGAGGATGAAGCCACATTTACGCCCTCTGTCGTAAATCCGGAGGAAGCCGCTCATATGACGCTGTACGGCGCGGTAAACGGACATACCCTTGCGACCGCAGGCTATGCCGGATACTTTACACTGTCCGCTACCACTCTGGACACGCCGGAGAAAGTCGAAGCCGCATTGACCCTGTTAGATAAGCTCAACGATCCCGAGATGCTGGTTTTGACCCAGTATGGCCTGGAAGGCATCAACTATGACATAGTGGACGGCCTGCTGGTAGATACTGACAATACCGAGGAGGGCAAGGCTCTGGCTCAAAACTATCTGGGACTGAACCAGATGCTTCCTTTCCTGCCTACCACAGAGGAAACTACCGCAAGAGTCGAGCGTCAGATTGACAAGTATGATCAGGCACAGAACGAGGCTTATGAGGCAGCGCTTCCCTATGCGGTGATGAATCCTGCCATGTCCTATCTGGTGAATTCACCCACATACGCCAGCGAGGGCGCTTCCCTGGACGAGGCGGCTACCGCGGCGAGGACTCAGTATGTCTGCGGCGCTATCGACAAGGCTGCTTTCGAGGCTGAGCTTCAGCGCATCCGCGATAACGGCTATGATACCATCATCGCAGAAGTGAACGAGCAATACAAGGCGAACCAGTAATTCGCCTCGGCGAACCAATAATCCGCCTGGCAAATCAATAATTCTTAATCAATAATTTACCTGGCAAGTGCCTGGGCGGATCGTCCGCGGGCCAGTGACTTCGCCGCGGACGACAGGACGGGAAGGGCATCGATGCCGCAAAAGGCATCGGTGTCCCTTTCTGCCATCTCCGGCGAAGGGACAGACGGCAGGCTGGAGACCGCACAGGACGACAAGAGGAGCAAACGGATATGCATATAGATTTATCTGGAAAATGGAACATCTCCCTGGAGGCGGAGGACGGCGCGCAGACAGGGCAGATTCAGCTGCCGGGCATCCTGCAGGCAGCCGGATACGGAGACCCCATCACCAGGCAGATGCCCTGGGTCAGCAGCCTCCATGATACGTTCTGGTACCAGCAGGAGGAATACCGCTATGCCCAGGAGGAGGGCGTGAACGTGCCCTTCCTGTCTCAGCCGCCCAGGCACTTTCTGGGGGAGGCCGTCTATGAGCGGGATTTCCAGGTTCCCGCTGACGGCCAGGAGTGGCATTTCTACATAGAGGTGGCAAGATGGCGCAGCCGGGTATGGATAGACGGAGCCTTCCGCGGGGAGGACTGTACGCTCTGCGGCCCCCATCATGTCAGGCTGGGCGCGCTGCCTTCCGGCAGGCATACCATACGGGTGGCCATGGACAATTCCATGATTTACCCTTACCGCCCGGACGCCCATGGGGTGTCGGATGCCCTGGGAGGGACATGGAACGGCATGGTGGGCGAGATAGCCCTGATGACGGAAGGAGCGTACAGGCAGCGGGAGGCGGCGAAGAGCGCCTATGCGGCCGCCCATCCCAGAACCGTGGAGGCATCCGGGAACCAGATTCTGATAGACGGAAAACCGTTCTATTTCCGCGCTACCCACTTCGGTGGGGATTATCCGCTGACCGGCTACCCCGAGACGGACATGGCCTGGTGGCGAAAGCTCATGGGGACGATCCAGGCCTGGGGCCTGAACGGTATCCGCTTCCACTCCTATTGCCCTCCCGAGGCGGCATTCGCAGCGGCGGACGAGGCAGGGGTCTGTCTGCTGGTGGAATGCGGCATGTGGAACCGCTTCGGGGACAGTCCCGGGGAGATGGAGATGTATGAGGTGCTGATGGCGGAGACCAGGCGCATCCTGGACAGCTTCGGGCACCATCCCTCCTTTGTGTTCTTCTCGCCCAGCAATGAACCCAGCGGTGCGTGGTATAAGGCGCTGCGCAGATGGGTCCGTGAGGCCAGGGAATATGACGAATCCTTAGGATATGGGGGCAGGAGGCTCTACACCGCCCAGTCCGGCTGGTTCTATGACGTGCCTCCGTCTGAAATCGAAGGCACGGATTTCATCTATTTCCACCGCTCCGGATACGGCCCTTACCTGGGCGGCACGATCCGCAATCCCCTGGGCTGGCGGGGCGGAAATTACAGCCCGTCCCTGGAGGGCGTAAAGAAGCCGGTCATCTGCCATGAGCTGGGGCAGATCTGCGCTTATCCCGATTATGGCGTCATCCGCAAGTTCAAGGGCTATCTGCAGCCGGGGAATTACAGGGTGTTCCAGGAGAATGCCCGGGCGAACGGCATCCTGCCCTATGCGGAGGATTTCGTAAGGTGCTCCGGGGAGAACCAGCTGCGGCTCTACAAGGAGGAGCTGGAGGCGAATTGCAGGACGCCGCAGATACAGGGCTTCGAGCTCCTGGATCTCCATGACTACCTGGGGCAGGGGACGGCTCTGGTGGGGATACTGGATCCCTTCTGGGAGAGCAAGGGGTATGGCAGCCCGGAGGCGTTCCGGGAATTCTGCGGGGACACGGTGCTGCTGGCCAGATGCAGCAGCTATGTATGGAGGAGCACGGACAGGGCCGTGATTCCGGTGGAGGTCTGCCATTATGGGAAAGAAGCTGTCAAAGAGCCCGTCGTGGTGTGGACGCTGCGGTGCGGCGATGCCCTCTGGCGGACGGGGGAATTGCGGACAGAGGAAATCCCCTGCGGATGCAATACCAAAATCGGTGATATTATAATCGATTTCAGAGAAATCACCCGGGAAGGCGGACTGACGCAGAGCAGAGAGCTGGAGCTTATGCTGGAATTGCTGGATTCCCAGGGTACCTATGACCCATCGGGGCAGAGGGCCGTCATGAGCCGCAACCGCTGGAGCATGTACGTATTCCTGGACAGCGGGCAGGATGGGCAGTCCGACGGGGTCTTGTATACAAGGGACTGGGCGGAGGCTAAGAGCGCCCTGGAGAAGGGCGGAAGGGTGGTATTCTCGCCCTATCTGTCGGATCTGGGCTATGAGTGCCCGGCGCTGTCCGCCAGAAGCGTGGACTGGAACGGGCAGATGGGGCCTTCCTGGCGGCGTACCATGGGGATTGTGGTGCGGGAGGGCCATCCGGTCTTCCGGCATTTTCCCACGGGGCATTCGGGAGGCTGGCAGTGGGAGGATATCCTGGAACAGGCCAGGGGGTTCTGGATGGAGGGCCTGGAGCAGGTGGAGCCGATCGTACAGCCCATCGATGACTGGAACAGGAACCTGCTGCAGAGCCTGCTGTTCGAGGCAAAGGTCCTGGGCGGGAGCCTTTTGCTGGTCTCCGCAAACCTGGAGGGAAGCTTCCAGGAGCGCCCCGGGGCCTACTGCCTGAAGCAGGCCATCCTGCGGTATGCCGCCTCGGAGGAGTTCGCGCCGTCCGTGGAAGCCCGGGCGCAGTCTATTGAGGCAAAGCTCTTCCCCATGCTGCGGATGGGGGAGCTGACGGAAAAGGTCCTGTATAGTTGCAGCCAGGTCAGAAACGGCGGCAGCCTTGTAACAGCGGATCCGAATTCCTCTGTCCGGGCGGAGGCGAAAGGGTTTCCCATTGAAATCACCATCCTGCTGCGCAGGCCGGTGGCCATGTGGGGGATTCTCTATGTGCCGGAGCAGCGGGACAGAGGCCATGAGGGGTTCGTCAGAGACTACGCGATAGAGATAAGGCATGGGGAGGAGGCCGGATGGGAGTCCGCGGCGCAGGGGACGCTCCAAAATACCTGCCGTTCCCAGAAGATAGCTTTCGACAGGGCAAGGACGGGGGATGCAATCCGGCTGAAGGTGTTCTCCGCATATGGGTGCGTGGACAAATACGTGTGGAGGGAGAGCTGTGAGGGGTGGCACCGGGTCTTTCAGCCACTGGAGGCCATCGTACAGATAGCCGGCCTCCATGTCCTCTGCGAGGAGGACGGCCCTCACGGGGACATCTATGCATCAGGGAAGGCGCGGGGCTCCCGCACAAAGGAAATCGATTTTTAGGAACCCAGTTCCGGTTTCAGGAAAGGGAGGAAGGAAATGAAGCTGCATTTATTGGAGGGAACCAGGGCGGAGGGCTATACGACCTTCGGCTGTATGTGGAGACAGGGAGAGTGTACAAAGGAGACGGAATATCTGTGCAGGCGGCAGGCGGCAGACGGCACGGGGCAGGAGGAGATCCCGATGCAGTCCAGGGTCACGGCCTACTGGCCGGACGGCTCGGTCAAGTGGACGGCCCACACGGCGGACGCGGCGCGGCTGGGGCAGGACATCGAAGTGCTGCCGGGAAAGCCGGGGAGCGTAGGCGGCATGGAATGCGTGGAGACGGAAGAGGAGATCCTGCTCCGGGCGGGGGCGGTGACGGTGACTGTCAGGAAGGACGGGAGGCATCTGTTCGAGTCTGCGGCCAAGGACGGCAGGAGCTATCTGCGGGACGCTGAGCCCGTATTGATCCTGGAGGAGCCGGTCATGCTCCAAGGGAACCCCGCCAAAGTGGAGAAAAGCTATATAAGCCATATCACGGAGGTGGCCGTGGAGGAGACAGGGAACCTGAGGACAGTGATACGCTATGAGGGGATCCACCGCTCCTCCTTGCAGGAAGAGAGATTTCCGTTTATAATCAGGATGGAGGTGGGATATGACAGCACTGTCATAAAATTCACCCATACCTTCCTGTATGACGGGGATGAGGACAAGGATTTCCTGAAGGGGATGGGAATCCGCTTCCTGTCGCCCATGGCCGGGGAGCTGTATAACCGCCATGTGAAATTCCCGGGGGACTACGGCGTGTTCCATGAGGCGCTGGTGCCGCTGACGGCATGGCGGCCCAAAATGCCGATCGCCCTCTATCAGAGACAGATGGCGGGAGAGAAGATGCTGCTTTCCGGCGAGGCGCGCCAGATGGCGGACAAGGTGCTGAAGGATGCGCCGGTCTGGAGCGAGTACGCGCTGTACCAGGACAGCGCCAGCCACTTTGGCATCAAGAAGAAGCAGAAAGGGGAGAACCTGTGCTATATCGAGTCTCTGCACGGACAGCGGGCGGCGGGCGCGGCGGCCTTCGGCTCCGAACACGGCAGCGTGAAAGCGGCGGTCAGGGATTTCTGGGAAAAATATCCCTCCGGCATCACCTGCAGGGGGCTGGACGGAGAAAACGCGGAATGCACCCTGTGGTTCTGGTCCCCGGACGCGGCGGCCATGGATTTCCGGCATTACGCGGACAGAGGGTACAATCAGGTCTGCTACGAGGGATACGATTACAAGGGGGCGACGCCGGACGGAATCGCCTGTACGAACGAGTGCAGCGTAGCGTTTTCGGATGCGATGATTCCGGAGGACGGGGAGGTGGAGGCCTTCGCCCAGTCCGTGAACCATCCTGCCGTCTACGTGGGGACGCCAAAGTTCTATCATGAGATGAGGGCGTTCGGCTACTGGTCGCTGCCCGCCGGGGAGGGCGCCGCGGAGACGGAGCGCTGGCTGGAGAGCCAGATGGAGCAGGTTTTCGACTTTTACAAGGGAGAGATTGAGCAGCGCGGCTGGTACGGCATGTTCAACTACGGCGATGTAATGCATACCTACGATTCGGTGCGCCACCAGTGGAAATACGATATGGGCGGCTATGCGTGGGACAATACGGAGCTGGTGCCCACTCTGTGGCTGTGGCTGTACTTTCTGCGCACCGGCAGGGGGGATGTGTACAGGGTGGCGGAGAAGCTGTCCCGCCATGCCAGCGAGGTGGACGTCTACCACATGGGCAGATATAAGGGACTGGGCTCCCGGCATAATGTGCGCCATTGGGGGTGCCCCTGCAAGGAGGCGCGGATCGCCATGGCGGGGCATCACAGAGTCCTGTACTATCTGACCGGGGACAGGAGGCTGGAGGACATCTTCGAGGAGCTGAAGGACAATGAGATGAGCTTCCTGAACAAGGATCCCCTGGGGGACTTCTTTGACAAAAAGGACATGGTCTATCCCAGCCATGCCCGCAGCGGCCCGGACTGGTCGGCCCTTTGCTCCAACTGGATGACCAGATGGGAGAGGTTCCACGATGAACGATACCTGGACAAGATTCGGACGGGAATCGAGGACATCAGGAAAGCGCCCTTAAGGCTGGCCTCCGGCCCCGATTTTGAGTTCGACCCCGCCACCTGCCATCTGCGCTATATCGGAGAGCGGACCACGGGAGGATGCCATCTGCAGATCTGCATGGGCGCTCCTCAGATATGGACGGAGCTGGGGGATCTGATGGGCGATGAGGACTGGAAGGAGATGCTCGCCGAGCTGGGCAGCATTTATTTCATGACAGAGGAAGAGAGGGACAGGGCCACGGAAGGGCTCACCGGCAGCAGGGAATTCACCTTTCCCTTCATGGCGGCGGGCATCGGCGCCTATGCCGCCGCTTACCGAAAGGACGGCGAGCTGGCCAGGCGGGTCTGGAAGGAGCTGCTGAGCACGATCATCAATGGGGAAAGCCGTGAGGGCTTTGATCAGAGAAGGATTGCGAATCAGGGCAACCGGGAGGCTCTGCGGGAGATTCCCTGGGTCTCCACCAATTTCGTGGCGCAGTTCTGCCTGAACGCCATCATGGCGCTGGAGCTTATCCGGGACTGGATTCCGGCTACCCTGAGAGAGGCCGGGGAGCTGACAGTGGATGGAGGGGAGCATTTCCGCAGGGCATAAGCCATGTCCCGCCAGAAAGGATGGAGGATAGAATGAAGGTCTATACATGCTTTCCGGAAGGAAAGACAAAGGCGCTCACTATGAGCTATGACGACGGCAGGCTGCAGGATGAGCGCCTGGTGGATATCTTTAACAGAAACGGAATCAAGGGGACGTTCAACCTGAATTACGGTCTGATGGGAAGGGATGGGAACCGCATTGCCAGGGAGAGGGTCAGGGAGCTCTACCAGGGCCATGAGGTGGCCACCCATTGCCTGACCCATCCCACCATAGCCCGCTGCCCCCTGGTGGAGGTGGCTTATGAGATCCTGGAGGACAGGAAGGGGCTGGAGGGCCTGACAGGCGGGCTGGTGCGGGGGCATGCCTATCCCAACGGCTCCTACAGCCCGGAGATCAAGGCGCTGTTCCGCCAGCTTGGGATTGCCTATGGCAGGGTAGTGGAGGCGAGGGCGGATTATGAGCTGCCGGGAGACCCCATGGAATGGCATCCCACCTGCCACCACAATGACCCGGAGCTGATGGAGAAGGCGGCGTTCTTCGCGGAGTTCGGAAAGCGCCAGTACCTGAAGCTGATGTATGTGTGGGGGCACAGCTATGAGTTCGACGACAGGGACAACTGGGGCGTGATGGAGGAGTTCTGCAGGTACATGGGAGGCAGGAAAGACATCTGGTATGCCACGAACATAGAGGTCATCGACTATATGGAAGCGGCAGGCCGCCTGAAGTTCTCGGGGGACAATGGGATGGTGTACAATCCCGGCGCTGCCAGTGTATGGCTGCAGATAGACTACAGAGCTGTCGTGGAGGTAAAAGGCGGCGCTACGGTCAGCCTTTTGCTGGCATGAAGCCCAAGGCAGCGGAGGGCCAAAACGGAACAGCACCTGCCATGAGGGCAGCGGAAAGGAGACAATATGCTTCGTTTGGAATATGACAAGGAACAGATTGAAGAGACGATCGACAGGATCGTGAGGAAGACCATGAACATGGACCTGACATGGGACTGGCCCTGCGGGGTGGCCTATTACGGCATCAGCGAGGCCTATGAGAAGACCGGGAAGGAGGAATATCTGACCCTTTTGCGGGACAGGGTGGACGAGCTGATCGACCTGGGGCTGCCAAAGGTATGGACGGTGAACGCCTGCGCCATGGGGCACTGCCTGATCACGCTGTACAATGCCACGAAGGAACAGAAATACTATGATATCCTCATGAGCAAGATGGCTTACCTGACAAGAGACGCGCTCCGGTTCGGGGACCATGTGCTGCAGCACACCGTGTCCGCGGCCAACGACTTCCCGGAGCAGGCATGGTGCGACACCCTTTTCATGGCGGCGTTCCTGATGCTGCGGGTGGGCGTCATGAATAAGGATGAGGATATGATCGACGATGCGCTGAACCAGTATTACTGGCATATCAAATACCTGCAGGATCCGGACAGCGGCTTTTATTATCATGGATATGACAATATCGCGGGAGGCCATATGTCCGGGATCTACTGGGGGCGGGCCAACGCCTGGGCGGCCTTCACCATGGCCCAGGTGGGCGGGGTGCTGCCGGAGTGCTATCTGTATCCCAGGTACATGGACGTGGCGGGCTCCCTGAACGAGCAGCTGGCGGCGCTGAAGACCGTGCAGACCCAGGACGGGCTGTGGCGGACGGTGCTGGACGATGCGGATTCCTATGAGGAGATTTCCGCCTCCGCGGGAATCGCCGCGGCCATGCTCCTTCGGGGCAACCCGCTGCATTCCAGGTACATCAACAAGTCCATCAAAGGGCTCCTGGCCAATGTCAGCAGGGAGGGCAAGGTGATGAACGTGTCGGCGGGGACGGCGGTGATGCGGGATAAGGAAGGCTACAAGGGAATCTCCAGGGACTGGATCCAGGGCTGGGGGCAGGGGCTTATGCTGGCATTC
This sequence comes from uncultured Acetatifactor sp., assembly GCA_948496895.1. Taxonomy (GTDB): domain Bacteria; phylum Bacillota; class Clostridia; order Lachnospirales; family Lachnospiraceae; genus Acetatifactor. The sequence goes on from CAOOJO010000005.1 coordinate 17,533, forward strand.
CTTTCCACCTTGCTGGTTTCCGATACCATAGAGAAGGATGGTGCGCTGTAGGATGTTTTATAGACGATTTGTTTTCGGGAAGGTTCCATCTGAAACAGGGGCGAAAAGCGGAACCGGATTGGGGGATTGTCCCGAAACAGGGACGGAGGATGCCGCTACGGTTCGTGTCAGGGCCGGGGATCTCTATGACCCGGACCGGGGATACGGCTTCGTCACAGAGAAGAACCGCAGGGAGCAGGAGCGCCTGAGGGTGCCGGAGCTGAACTCCGCTTTCGATGCGGCCTGCTGGTATCAGAATCAGGAGCTGACACTTGTGGAGGAGGATCGGTTCAGCTGTTTTCTGGATTCCGATGGGGGGATCGCCCGTCTCGAGAAGGGGGCGGGAGCGGCTTTTGAGGGAGAGCATCGGCGGATTCCTCTTTCCTTTAAACTGGATGTGCCCTGTCAGGGGAATTACAAGGTGACTGTGGAGATCCGTTCGGAGCGGCCCATGAGGGACGTGCTGATTTTCACGGGGCGCAGGCATCTGGGATACCGGGGGGATGTGCCCGGGGAGGGCTCTTCGAATGAATCCGGGCCGGAGGGTGGCCTCCATACGCAGGGGACAGAGTATGGCCGGGAAGACGGGACAGACATAGGGAAAGGGTTTTCCTGCACTATGATGGCCAATGTCTGCGACATCGTGCCTAGAGGGCATACAGAGGTCTACGAGGACAAGACGCTGGACATCACCGTTGTCGCCGACAGGCCTGTAATCAGTTCGATTGCAGTGGAGGAGGCGGAATGCCCGACGGTGTTCATTGCGGGGGACTCCACAGTGACGGATCAGAGCGCGGACTATCCTTATGCGCCGGGAAGTAGCTACTCCGGCTGGGGACAGATGATATCCGCGTATCTGGAGGGAACTATCGCCGTTTCCAACCACGCCCATTCCGGGCTCACTACCCAGAGCTTCCGGGAAGAGGGACATTACGGAATCGTGGAGAGATACATCAGGCCCGGAGACTATTATTTCTGCCAGTTCGGGCACAACGACCAGAAGCTGGAGTCCCTGAAGGCGGAGGAGGGCTACCGGAGGAACCTGGTTCGCTATATCCGGGAGTGCAGGGAAAGGGGCGCTTTGCCGGTGCTGGTGACGCCGCTTGCCAGAAATACCTGGAAGGGCAGCGATGGAAGCTATAATGACCTGCTGGAGGAATATGCGGCAGTCTGCGTCTCCATCGGGCATCAGGAGGATGTGCCTGTCCTCGACCTGCATAAAAGGAGCATGGATTTTATCAGGGAAATGGGGCTGGAGGCTTCCAAAGCCTACTTTTTCCCGGGAGACTATACCCACAGCAATGACTACGGCGGGTATTTCATGGCAGGGCTGGTGGCGCAGGAGATTCGGGAGGCTTGCGGCGGACGGAAAGAAGCGGAATATTGTTTTTTGGCGGACTGCGTGACGGATGGCATCGGGGCATGGCGGCCTGGGGAGCGGATTGTGCCGTTGACGAGACCGGCGGAGTGCGGGGAGACGCCCGAACCGAAAGAGATGCCCGTTCTTTCCGATGGAAGAGACTTGTCGGAGCCCTTGGACAGGGTATCTGCCCTGGAGCTGGTAATCAGGACGGCCGGTTTTTTCCCCACCAACGTCTACAATGACATGTTTACCGATGTGGTGGGGCATGAGTGGTATGCGGGGACGGTGGAATGCGCTTACCAGAACGGGATAATCGACATGGGACTGGTCGAGGACGGGAGGCTCCGGCCATTGCAGCCTGTCACGCTGGAGGAGTTCCTGGTCTTTGCGGTGAACGGATACAGGAGCCGGAAGGCGATTCCTGAGAATGGGGATAGAGGGAGAGGATGCGCCGGGGAGAGCTGTCGGATACAGGCAGGCAGTTCAAAGCCCGGAACCCCGGAAGGGATGGGGGAGCGCGCCTGCGCCTATGACGGGAAATGCGGGGAGGCTGCGCTGCCCTATATACAGGCCGCCTGCAGGCTGGGGCTGATTCCCGGTGACGGCAGCGCGGAGCTGGGGCAGGGGATTACCAGAGGCGCTGCCGTGGAGCTTTGCAGGAAACTGGGAATATAAAATATGAGGGAAAAAGGGGCTGAAAAGCAGTGCTTTCAGCCTCTTATAATGCGCAGGCCCGCACGGAGGATGCCGCCAAGGCGGCGTGCGGGCCGCGCGGCGAGTGGGGAAGAAGGCGCTTCCCTACTCGATTGCTGGATTTGTCCGGGCAAGAGGCCTGGCTGCTTCTGGGGAGCTTATCTCAGGGCATCTTTCATGGACTTTACATATTCGCCGATATGCTCCGGCGCGTCTTTGCCGTATTTTTCCAACAGCTTGATGATTGCCGAGCCGACGATAGCTCCGTCTGAAATGTCCGCCATCTTTCTGGCCTGCTCGGGCGTGGAGATGCCGAAGCCGATGGCGCAGGGGATATCGGTATTCTCCCGGACTACCTTTACGATAGAAGTCAAATCTGTCTTTATCTCGTTCCTCGTCCCAGTGACGCCCAGGCTGGAGACGATGTAGAGGAAGCCCTGGGCCTCCCTGGCAATCATGGCGATGCGGTTTTCGGAGGTAGGCGCAATCAGGGAAATCAGATCCACGCCATACTCCTGGCACAGCGGCAAGAATTCATCCTTTTCCTCATAGGGCAGGTCGGGGAGAATCAGGCCGTCAATCGCCATGTCCTGGCAGAGGAAGAGGAACCTCTCAGCGCCATAGGAGAACACCACATTGGCATAGGTCATGAAGACCATGGGCACATGCACGTCCTGGCGCAGGTTCTTGACCAAAGTAAAAATCTTATCTGTAGTGATGCCGCCTTTCAGTGCCCGGAAGTTTGCCCCCTGGATGACGGGGCCCTCCGCCGTGGGGTCTGAGAAGGGGATGCCCAGCTCGATCAAGTCCGCGCCATTGTCTGCGGCGGCGCGGACAGCGGCGGCGGTGGTGTCCAGGTCAGGGTCGCCGCAGGTGATGAAGGCTATGAAGGCCTTGCCGTTTTCAAATGCTTTTCTGATGTTACTCATGGATATCCTCCCCCCTGTAGCGGGCAATGGCGGCGCAGTCCTTGTCGCCCCTGCCGGAAATGGTGATGACGATAATTTTGTCTTCTGCCATCTTTGGCGCGATTTTCATGGCGTAGGCGATGGCGTGGGCAGACTCGATGGCGGGGATGATTCCCTCTGTCCTGGCCAGGTACTCGAAGGCCGCTACGGCTTCCTCGTCCGTTATGGGGACGTATTCCGCCCTGCCGATGTCGTGCAGATAGGCATGCTCGGGGCCGATGCCGGGATAGTCCAGCCCTGCGGAAATGGAGTAGACCGGCGCTATCTGGCCGTACTCGTCCTGGCAGAAATAGGATTTCATGCCGTGGAAGATGCCGGGCTTTCCGGTGGCTATGGTGGCCGCCGTCTCAAAGGTGTCGATGCCCCTGCCAGCCGCTTCGCAGCCGATCAGCTTTACTTCTTTGTGGTCGATGAAATGGTAGAAGCTGCCCATGGCATTGGAGCCGCCGCCTACACAGGCGATGACCGCGTCGGGGAGCCGTCCCTCTTTTTCCAGGAGCTGTTCCTTGATTTCTTTGGAGATGACTGCCTGGAAATCCCGGACGATGGTGGGAAAGGGGTGGGGGCCCATGACGGAACCCAGGCAGTAGTGGGTATCGTCTATGCGGGAGGTCCATTCCCGCATGGCCTCGGATACGGCATCTTTCAGGGTGGCCGTGCCGGTCTTCACGGAGACCACCTTTGCGCCCAGGAGTCGCATGCGGTATACATTGAGGGCCTGGCGGAGGGTATCTTCCTCGCCCATGAACACCACGCATTCCATGCCCATGAGGGCGGCTGCGGTGGCGGTGGCCACGCCGTGCTGGCCTGCCCCGGTCTCGGCTATCAGTCTTGTCTTGCCCATCTTTTTGGCCAACAGTGCCTGGCCCAGCACATTGTTGATTTTATGGGAGCCGGTGTGGTTTAAGTCCTCCCGCTTGAGGTAGATTTTCGCGCCGCCCAGGTCTTTCGTCATCTTTCCGGCAAAGGTCAGCCGTGAGGGCCTGCCAGCGTATTCGTTGAACAGCTCGGTGAGCTCCCGGTTGAATTCCGGGTCGTTTTTGTAGTGGTTGTAGGCTTCCTCCAGCTCGATTACGGCGTTCATCAAGGTCTCAGGGATGTATTGCCCGCCGTGGGTGCCGAAGCGTCCATTTGGATTAGTCATAACTATCTTCCTTTCTGACAGCAGCATTGCAGACTGTCATGTTGTCTTTTCTTACAGCGGCGGAAAAGGCTTTCATTTTGCCCTCGTCTTTCACGCCGTCTGTCTCTATGCCGGAGCTTACGTCCAGGGCATAGGGGTTCAGGTATTTTACCGCCTGGGCCGCATTGTCCGGGGAAAGCCCTCCCGCCAGGAAATAGGGCCTGGGGACATCCTGTATCAGGCTCCAGTCGAATGCCGTGCCTGTCCCCGCCCCGGAATCGAACAGGATATAGTCCGCCGTGCTTTGGACTGCGGCTGCCGCATCGTCTGCGGTTACCACGCGACAGGCTTTGATGATTGGTTTATCCGTAAGCGCCCGGAGCCGCTCTATATAGGCTTCGTCCTCGCTGCCATGGAGCTGGGCCAGATGGATGATGCCTCTGTTCAGCAGGTCTGCCACGGCTTCGGGCTTCTCGTCCACGAATACGCCTACCGCCCGGATGTCCGGCTTCAGCAGCCGCTTCAGAGAGGCGGCCTGTTCGGGGGCGACATACCGCCTGCTTCCCGGCGCGAAGACGAATCCGATGTAGTCGGGCTTTAATGCGTTGGCGGCCCGGATGTCGCAGGGGCGGGAGAGGCCGCAGAACTTGATTTTGGTGGGCTTCATCCCGTTCATAAGGCACCCCGCAGTTCCCGGAGCCTGGCTTTTTTGTCCGCCGCGCGCATCAGGGCCTCTCCGACCAGCACCGCGTCCGCGCCGATTTCCCGCAGCTTTGCCACGTCCTTCGGACAGCCTACGCCGCTTTCGGAGACGAACAGCACATCGGGGGGAATCAGCTCCCGGAGCTTCCTGCTGTTGTCCGTATCCACGGAAAAGTCTTTCAGGTTGCGGTTGTTGACCCCGATGATTCGCGCGCCCGCGCTGAGGGCCGATTTCACCTCGGCCGCATCGTGGGCCTCCACCAGGGCGGACAGGCCCAGCCCGTGGCAGATGCCCAAATACTTGGCGATCCGAGCCTCGTCCAGCAAGGAGCAGATTAGCAGCACCGCAGATGCCCCCAGGGTTTTTGCCTCATAAATCATGTATTCGTCCACCGTAAAATCCTTGCGCAGGCAGGGAATCGTGACAGTGTCCGCGATTTCCCGCAGATAGATGTCGCTGCCCAGGAACCACTTCGGCTCGGTAAGCACGGAGATGCAGTCCGCCCCCGCCGCCTCATATTCCTGCGCAATTTGCAGATAGGGGAAATCAGGAGCGATGAGACCTTTGGAGGGGGATGCCTTTTTGCACTCGCATATGAAAGAAATGCCAGGCTTTCTCAGTGCCTTTTCAAAAGCAAAGCTGTCGCCGCTGTTCGGAAGCGCCATCGCCAGGGCCTGTGCCCTGATTTCCTCCAGAGGCATCTTCTCCCGGGCATTTGCTACCCTTTCCCTGGCGTGGTCGGCTAGTTGTTCCAAAATCGTCATGTCTATACCTCCTAGAACTTCTTCTCACACTATTCCGGGCGGTTGCTGACCTCAATCAGCTTATGCAGGGTCTCCAGGGCTCTGCCGGAGTCGATGAGTTCGGCTGCCAGGGCGATGCCCTCCTGCATGCTACAGGCCTTGCCCCCGATATACAGCGCCGCGCCCGCGTTCATCAGGACGGCGTCCCTCTTAGGCCCCCTCACGCCGTTCAGGATGTCCAGGGTAATCCTGGCATTCTCCTCCGGGGTGCCGCCCCTCAATTCCTCCTTTGCGCAGCGCGCAAATCCGAAGTCCTCCGGCGCGATGCGGTAGGATTTGAACCACCCGTCCCGGATTTCGCAGACTTTCGTGGGGGCGCTCATGGAGATCTCGTCCAGCTTATCCTGGCCGTACACCACCATGCCCCGCCGGATGCCCAGATTGATCAGCACCTGGGCCAGGGGCTCGATGAGGTATTCGTCATACACCCCCAGAAGCTGCATGGAAGGGAGCCC